>JAKLHL010000017.1 GCA_022710165.1 Bdellovibrionales bacterium
CCTATAACCTTAAGCTTGGCATTAACGACAATATACAGCCTGTTAAGAGACCTTTGGAAACGAATCACTATACTATAGAGGATAAACAAGCCAGGTCATGTCTGGAAGCTCTTTACATAAAGATACTGAACCCAGATACCTACGAAATATACAGGTACACTGATCCGCTAAAATACAATGAACTTAAGATAAAGGATAACAATATGGAGCATAAGGAGAACATTAAGAATTACCTTCAGCAAGAGGCTATGAGCATGATCATGACGCCGGGCCAGGATTCACTTACTACCATGATAGCTCTTAAGACCTTTACTGACCCATTGTTCCAGGACCAGCAGGCTGATGCGGTCATTAAACAGGAAAAATATGCGGCCCTTGAGGATTTCATAACTCGTGCAGGCGAGCAGTTCAAGACGGGAAACTTTGAAGAGGGCAAGAAAATACTGGGCCTCTATTTTACTAACCTTCCTTTGGTGAGTGGAGAAACAGGCACATACATAAATGATGAGTTCATTTATATAAGCAAGATCATCGACGGACCTATCACACAGATAATGAGTTCAAGCTGTGAGGATGAAGAGGGTTATTGCTGGGCGAACAGGCAAAAGAGGCTGTTCAAAGAAGTATATACATCATTCCTTACAAGCGGAGAGGGCGGAGGACTTGATCCAAACATAATACTCCCAACTCCAAAGTTCATAGAATTAAGGGCAAAGGTGCTGTTCTCAGTCTCTTCTTATGCGTTCAAGAAAATAACGGATATATATGGCGATAAACTTTTCTATTCAAGGGAGGCCAAGGGCTTTAAGTTCAAGTCCGGTCAGAATCCTGTGGAATTGTTATACCAGGCCAGGAACTTGATGGTGATAGATCCTTCATATCCGGCGATAGTAAGGAACGTTGTGTATGATTCTTTCACTAATGCAGGCTGGCCGATGGAGCTGCCTTATTAAAAAGGAGATAGTTGGATGAGGAACGGTATTATAAAGTTCTTTTCTTTTTTCCTTATAGCTACAGCTTCGTCCTTCATCTATGCGCAGGGTGAAGTGAATTTTGTCCCTTATTATCTTACGATCGATAAGAACGTTACAGGCTCAGAGAGCTTTTATAAGGTCAGCAGGTCAGAGGACTCTGACCAGAAAGTGGTCCAGAACATAACCTCCAAAGGCGACGGTGTGGAAAAAGATGTGCTCATAATCGCGCCTGAAGGCCCTGGAGGCATAGTGCCTCCGTCGGTGGAAAAAAAGGTAAGGGAGCTTAAAAAAGAAGCCAAGGAACTTGGGATGAAGATAAACCCCAAGGTGCTTCTTTTCAGCGAAGATTATATAAAAGAAGCAGAGAATATAACGAAAAGGTACAAGGATGCCATAAACGCATCAATGGATATGTCCCCGTACAGTTCATCCTATTTTATAGATGATCCGGAGGCCCAAAGGCTTGTTGAAGAAGGCGACAGGGCCGCGCTCGTAGATTATCTTATGACAAAGAGCCAGGGTAACCCTGATATCTTGTCTTCTGAGGAAGCCAAGAAGAGCGTTGGCATACTCCAGACCTTGAAGAACAGGTTCAAGGACCAAAGCCCAGAAATAAGGAATGCAACTTTGGCGACCATGGGGCTCAAGGTCCTCATACAGGGCTTTGCATGTTATTTTGCGATATATCTTGCAGATGTTCCTCTTGCATCACAGACGATAATACCTTTTGTTGCGTTCAATATAACGATGACGGTGCTTATAAACTCCTTCATAGATTGGTTCATAAAGGTAAGAAGCGTTTGCGAGAACGGCTTGTCTAACATTCACGACAAAAGATACAAGGCTTATAACAACATGCTGGACAACTGGAAGAGCTTTATCCAGGGAAGAAAGGATAAAGGTAAGCCCTGGGTGCTGGACGCCATGCTGTATAGGATAGTGGACAGCGGACTTTCAAATGTCGGCAAAGGCTTTTATAAGTTCAACAAGGCTGTGATAAGAGGCGATATGGCCTTCCAGTTCGGTGTGAGCCTTTTCTTTTTGGGGGCTAACTGGGGCATAGTAGGACTTAGTCCAGAGTTCCAGGTAATGCTTGAGGGGATAAAAGGTTTTTTTGGTACTCCTAGCGGCATAGTGACAGGTGTCTCAGTAAGTCTTTTGGCACTATATGTGACCTTAAAGAACGTGATATCCGGAATACCCATCGACGTAATAAACTCATATTTTAACAGGGTCGGACTTTTCAAGGACAAGACCAGTATATGGTATTCTTTGTTCCCAGAGATGCTGTGGCAAAAAGACAAACTTGCTTCTGTGGGGCTTGGTGTACTTAACGACATCCTGAACGTGATGATAATGATAGTCGGACTTCCTGCTTACATAGCGGCCCATGTACTTTACCCTCCGGTCAAGGACAAGGGTAAGCTGGAACAGGAGAAGGCAGAAGAACTTGATGTGAAGGGAGTGATAATTAACGCCAAACTGTATCCAGACGAAAAGGCTATGTATGATTTTCTGGGAAAGGAATACCCAAAAGGCAGTGAACAGCTTTCATATAAAGAAAAGATAAGCAAGATGGTGGATGCGAGCCTGGATAAATTGTTAAGTGATATTATGAGATCAGGCGAACCTAATAAATACATGACAGAGAATAAGTCTTTCCTCTTGGGTGAGGGAAACTATCCTGGTTTCATGTGGGTGCTTATATCAAAGGCCTACAGCGTTCAGGGATATGAAGAAAGAAAGGCCTTCATAAATACAATAGACGTACTACTCTCATATCTTCCAGAGGCAGAAGTAGGTTCCCAAAAGGGCGAGCTTACCCTGGCAAGGGATTGGAACGAGGGTGTTAAGAGCAACCTGGTGTTCAACAATATAAGCAAGGCCCTTGAACTTGTTTATGGGATAAAGAGCACAGAAACGGACTTGGATAAGCTTGTATTGAAGTTCCTTGAGAACGAATTCAATGAAAAAGATAAAGAACAGATGGACCCAAAAAAGGCCGAATTAAGCGAGAAGGCCCTTACAGGGACTAAGATAGAAGCCTATAAGGACGGTCTGTGGAGCTATCTTTTGGGTAAGTTCAACGTGGCCTCTGGTGAAGAAGAACAAGTAAGATACAGGCAAAGGCTTTTAGTGACAACGCTCCTTTGTACGGAAAAGTATGAGGTGGAAAGGAAAGCGCCGTTATTGATGGCCGAAATTTATTTAGAGACCCCTGCGTACTGTTCAGAATATAGGTTCAGGGCAGAGTCCGCGGAGAGGGACCCTTTGTTGGAAAAGGAATTGGATAAGGAGTTTGAAAAGGAAAAGGACAAGGTACTTAAGGAAGCGGTAGAAAAAGAGATAAGAGATACAAGATTAAGGTATAATCAAAAAAGCGCAGTGTGGTGAGGTGAACTGTGGCCCGTTTCTTAAAGGGTTTGCTTAGAAGATCATTAATACTTCTTCTTTTAGTCGCGCCGATAATATTATCTGCAGAGACAAGGAAGTTCGACGTAGATGTCATGGGCCCTCTTACGATAGGCGACCCTTATGACCTTAATGATGAGAACTCACAAAAAGAGTGGGTCGAATTTGAAAAGAACCTTCAGGTACTTAAAAGATACGGAATAGACGGTGTAACAATAGATATTTGGTGGGGCGTGGTACAGTCAGGCTCTACTGTCTACAACTGGGAATATTACGACAAGGTAGATGAGGTAGTTAAGAGGGTGGGGATGAAGTGGGTCCCTATATTCTCTTTCCATCAGCTTGGGGAGAACGTTAACGACCCTAAACATATACCTCTGCCTCCTTTTGTGCTGGCCCTGGCCCAAAGCAAGGGCTACCTTTACAAGGACGCAAAGGGCAAAGAAAGCTACGAGAGTGTGTCTGTATGGGCGACCGATAAGATACTCTATCTATACAAGAACTTCTTCTCTGAATTCAAAAAACATTTTCAAGGCAGATCTGAGGCAATAAAGCAGATATACATAGGCCTTGGTCCTGCAGGGGAATTAAGATATCCATCCTATAATAAAGATACATATCCTGGATACGGCGACCTTTGGGCTTATTCCAATTTGGCAAAAGCCGCTTTCAAGGATTTCGTCCTCAAAAAATACAACTATGATCTTATTGCCGTAGCTAAAGCATGGGGCAGGAACTTTGTAAGTGATTCTGATATCCTACCTCCAAACAGCGTACCTGACTTTTTTAATCTTGGCGGGCATCTTACCGAATATGGAAAGGACTTTTTTGATTTTTACCATTCCAGCCTCATAGAACACATGAAAAAAGTAGTAGGTGTAAGCATAGAAGTATTCAAAGCAGAAGGCTCTGAGCTTTCTAAGACCCCCCTAAGCATAAAGATACCAGGGGTACACTGGACCATAAGTGCAGATATCAACAATAAACGTCTTGCCGAGCTCATGGCAGGACTTATCACGACCAGCAGCCCTTATTTTCTTGAACCAAGCGAGGCTGGTGCAGGTTACGACGATATATTCCTTGAATTAAAGAAGCTTTCACCAGACATGGTGCTTGATTTTACCTGTATAGAAAAGAGCGATAACGAGGACCCAAAAGCATATACGATGCCAAAATCCCTTACAAAGTGGATAGCAGCCACTGCAAAAAGGCATCAGCTGAAGCTTGAGGGAGAGAACGCGCTCCCAACTTTTGGAGACCCTGTTTTCTGGCCTAACATATATGATGCGATGAACTCCGGCTATGAAGAGCTTACCCTTTTAAGGATGGATGATATCCTTAGCGACGATAACCGTAAGGTCGCCCTGGAAGGTATAAGCGAAATAACCAAACCTGATTTTACGACCTTCAACCTTAGTCCGGCAGAACTTGCAATAATATCTTTCTTGGATGGAGAGAAAATAGAGGGTCTTAATGAAGGGATGGACCAGGTCCAAAGGAACAGGCTCATAGTCAACGAAGGTATCAGCAAGCTTACCCGTCTTGAACTGGCCGGTAAAAGGGCCATGGATGTAGTTAAGGGTAATATGGAGCTTCTTTTCGGGTCTGGGGACCTTGTGACCCAGTATCTTACTACCTTTGTATATGGCGAGAGCAATTATGACCAAAGGATAGCTAACCTTAATATAATAACCCACTATACCAACCAGACGGAGTTCCTGCTGGACGTTAAATCGCCTGATGTGATGCCATACAGCGAGAAGATAAAGGTCACGAACAAGAAAGTGAAGACAGCAGAATTATGGGTAAAGGAAAGTCCAAAGCTGGAACTTATTAAAAAATATTATGTTGAATATATGCTGAATGTGAAGCGAATGAACGTAGATGGCAAGGACCTTTTAGAAAGTGTCACTGATCTTAAGATGGAAATAATAATGAAAACCGATGAGATGCTGAATTCTGAATATGGCAGACTGCTTTTGTTCGGTACACCTGATGAAAAGGGTATGGATGGTCTTTTATACTATTTCTTGATGACCGCAAAAAAGATCACCGACCCTGACACAAGGGATGCCGCCATATATCAGAACTTGATCATGGGACGTACCGTTATAAGTTCTCTGGACAAGGATATGCTTAGGGAGATCCCGGAAATCGAGAAAATATATGCTACGAGGGTCTACAACGAATCACGCCAGCTAGAGAGGGCTTATTCAGAAAAGGCTGACAGGCTTGGTATAGAAGAAAGGGATTATATAGATGTTAGATTGAAAGAAGTTGAAAGAGTAAGGGTTAGAAGTGAAGGCTACCTGAAGAGATCGGTACCTAGATGATCAATAAAACACAAGGAGCTTCTTTAGTCATGTTCAAGACCATCATTAAACGTTCCACTTTGTTTATCTTCACCTTATTAGTGTCTTTTGGGCTTTGGTCCCAGGATTATACGAAAATCGCAAATGAGTTCAGCAGCGACGTAGAAGCTCTAGGTCCCAAAATGGAGACCTTTTCCGTGGTCGACGTTAGCTTTGAGGGCGGTGTAGTGCATCTGCAAAAGATAGACGGAAGCGGTGAACTGGTAAAGATAAACATGGGTAAATCAGGCGGCATGGGTACCGTGGTCCCTCCTACAGCAGAGGCAATAAGCCACTATGCCGGCAATAACGGTTTAAAGATAGAAATGAATACGGTATCTCCATACCTTTGCGGCCCTATGTGCTCGACCAGCATAGAGACTCTGGCTGACAATGGCTATTTGACAAAGATAAATACGTTCACCGTCAAGGTTAACGGCCAGGCATACTCAGTGGACGCATATGCAGGAAAGACCAGCTACGGCGGCAAACAATATCTTCTTTCATGTCCGGAACTTTGGGACAATTACTTTGGTGAAAAGGGAAATCCATTTAAGTTCACAGACAAGGGACTAGAGAACTACCTTAAGGTAAGTTCCGGGTTCAGCACCATAAAGGGCAGGGACCAGGACATGATGTCCTTGATGGCCTACGTTGGTTTTTCACAGGCTACAGCAAAGTTGTTTGATGCGATCGATGCTGATGTCGCAATAATAAATGATTATCATCCGGCACTTTCTGTTTTTTATACGGACATGCCGGCCCTTTTAATAGGCCACAACATGGCCTTTCACGGCATAATACCTGTTAACAACAACGAGGCTGCATATTGGGATAATGATAAGGCTGTAAAGTTCCTGGCAAAGTTCACGAACCTTTCAGAGGATGTTATAGAAAAGTACTTCAGGGTTTGGAACACAGAGGGCGATGTGGGGGCCGCAAGCATTGTAAAGGCAGCCATAACCAGGCTTAGAGAGCTCACAGGCATAGGTCTTGTTGTTGTCAGCGAGCAGTATGCGGAAGAACTTAAGATGGATTATTTCCAGACCAGGGACAAGGTAATATCCAGGAATCCGGACCTTGGGCTTGATGCAGGATTCTTCTCTGATGACCGCGCCGCAGAAAGGATAATCTCTTTCTATAAGTCTTTGGGCCTTAAAGATTTTAATAGAGGCAACGCCAGCACTTTCTTCGTTAAAGAAGAGAGCAGGGGCCTTGATGCCGTAAAGAACACAAATATAGTCGGTGTAGTTAACGGGCAGGACCAGGTCATAAACCCTGATTCTGACCCCAAGCTCAAAGATATAGTAAAGAACCCTTACGGGAACAATTTCTTCAATGAAAAGAGCAAGGACTTTTTGGCAGAAGTGGCCAAAGACCCTTATTTTGAGAACGGACTTAACTTTAGCACCATGGACCCTGAAAGGTTCTTCAAGGCTAAAGAGGTAATAAGAAAGCTCATGCTTATGGAGTTTTTCCCTAACAATCCTGAGATATGGGACAACAAGGACGCTTTCATCGTCTATAATTTTGGAAGGATGACAGATCAAAAGGGCGCTGAACTGCTTTTTTCTAATGTTGATAAGATGACCGCTAACGGCGATATAGTTATCATCGTCGGTACTGAACCAGGCGGTATTTACTCCGACCTCGCAAAGATAATGAGTACAAAGGCAGAGAACATGCAAAAGGATGGAAAATATTTTGCATATACCAGCCGCTTCACTCCATATTATTACGTTTATGGCGCAGACCTTAAGGTTACCCCGTCTTATTTTGAGCCCTGCGGGATGACCCCTGCAGAAGCGAACAGAGGCGGAGTCCCCGTGTTAGTCAGCGACGTAGGAGGACTTCAAAGATTTCAGGACGCCTTTAAGTTCAATATGGTACACAGTGACCCCTGGACCACCTCCAGCAACCTTTATGCAGGATATGAAGAGGCGAGGAACGAATGGTACAGCAACAGAAGCGCATACGAGGATAGGATGCTCAGGGTCGCCTTAAAGGATTATTCTTACGAAAAACCAGCAGGCAAATATATAGAGCTTTTGACCATCGCTTTTACGAAGGACATGATGAACAAGGCTATCACAGTAGCAGAGGCTTACTCTAAAGGTCTTACGACCTATGCTAACTATAGGATGGTCAAAGACGCTGTAATGAAACTCCCTGAATGGCTCAGAGAGTCTTACGTGAATTATGCGACCAAGTTCTCTTCATATGAAGAGAGCAAAGCTTTCTTTTTTGGCGCCAGTAACAGCACTATAGAAGGCCTTTTCAGCACGGATAAAGAAGTGGAGAGCCCAGAAGAATATTCGTCTACGGTGTCCGCCATGAAGTACTCCACAGCTGTAGAGACTGAACTGAGCGCTTTTGAAAAGATGGCTTATGATTTTGCCGGGCACAATGATTTTTTGAACGGAATAGGAAGCAACGAGGCTGCCAGAAAAAAAGCCATCATGGATTTTTGTATCTACGACATCTCTTTCAGAGTTAATGATCAGGGACAGTCCCTTGAGGAGATATTCCGTCCAAACCTTCAGTTCTTTTTATCCAAGGACGGCTTTATGTCTGAATACATAAAGGGTATAAAATATATAGATAACTATCAGGAAAGGACCGCCAGGCTTCATACAGCCGGCATATATTTGAAGGCCTTGCTGAACCTTGGCAACGAAGAAGGCTTGGATAAAGTCACCAAGGGCTGGATACTTGCAAGTGTTGACGAAGTAAATGCAGAGCTCAACAGCGTCTCTGACTGGATGAAGGCGCCAAGGGGCGAGCTCTTCAAGGAAAATTTCAATTCATACTACAAGAACACATATAAATTCGATCTTAAGGTCAGCAGCATGGAAGAGCTTCTTGATATAGCGATAGTGGAAGGTATAAAAGATCCCGGTACTGCCGCAAGCGACTGGGTTAAGATGATGTGCGGGACCTATGAAGAGAACTATCAGGATGGACTGCTTTACTACCTGAATTACAGGGCAGAGAAGACCTTGGATGACCTTACCAGGGCGAACAGGCAGTATCAGCTCCTGGTATTGAGCAGGAATAGCTTTTCTGCTTTGATAGAGCTTAAAGAAGGCCTTGAGAGCTCAGCGTATAAGGTCACCTACGAAAGGTCCAAGGTCATATCGGAAAAGGTAAAGATGGACCTTGATCCTAGCAAAGAGATGGACCCTATTAAGAAAGAACTGCGCGAACAGCTCCTTAAAGAAGTGAAAGAAGTGGAGAGGGAGATAGAGCGCATCAGGGAAAGGGCAAAAGCTCTATAATTTATTGCGAATACTCGGTTTTTATTATATTACTGCCGGAGTATGTCACACGATAAAATAAAACAGATAGCTCTGGTAGCTCACGACAACATGAAAAAAGACCTTATCGAATGGGTCGAGTTCAACAAAGGCACACTTAAAAAATACGATATAATTAGCACGGGAACCACAGGCTTGTTGATAGAGGAAAAGACCGGCCTTAAGGTTACCAGGTTCAAATCAGGTCCTCTTGGAGGCGACCAACAGCTTGGCGCAAAGATAGCAGGCGGTGAAATAGACTTCCTTATCTTTTTCTGGGACCCCCTTTCTGTAATGCCCCACGACGTAGATGTTAAGAGCCTTTTAAGGCTTGCGGTAGTCTACAATATCCCTGTTGCGTGCAACAGGTCCACGGCAGATTTTGTTATTTCCTCATCTTTGATGGGATCAAAGTATGAAAGACGCGCTCCGCGTTTTGATGAATATTTGCACAGGAAATTAGACGTCTAAAAAGCAAGGGGAGGCAAAAGATGCACACAAAACCTAAGTTGAGTTTTTGGCAGATCTTTAACATGAGCGTTGGGTTCTTCGGGATCCAGCACGGATTCTCTATCCAGTTTGCAAGGATGAGCGCCATCTATGAACAGTTGGGCGCAACTCCTGACCAGATACCTCTTTTGTGGCTCGCGGCGCCTATGACAGGGCTTATAGTACAGCCTATCATAGGATACATGAGCGACAGGACCTGGGGAAAGTTGGGAAGAAGAAGGCCATACTTCTTGGTCGGTGCCATATTGGCAACGATCGCTTTGTTCGTTATGCCTAATTCGGGCTCGCTTTGGGTTGCAGCAGGAATGCTTTGGGTATTGGACGCTTCAATAAACATAAGCATGGAACCTTTCAGGGCCTTTGTCGCCGATAAACTGCCCCATGAGCAGGTATCTTTCGGCTATGCGATGCAGGTCATAATGATAGGCATAGGCGGCGGACTTGGTTTTTGGATAGCATCTAAGGACTGGTTGGCCATATTCCCATCACTTAGCAATTATTTCACATCTTCCACTCAGCTTCAGTTCTACATATGCGCTGTAATGTTCCTGGGCGGTGTTCTTTACACAATATTCACCTCTAACGAATATCCTCCAGAGGATATGGAAGAGTTCAAAAAACACAAAAGGGAGAACAGAGGCATCAAGCACTGGGCGACAGAAACATATAACTGCATCTTCCATATGCCTGCACCTATGAAAAGGCTTGCGTGGGTACAGTTCTTTAGCTGGATGGGCCTTTTCTGTATGTGGATCTTCTATTCAGTCGCTGTAGCGAACCATATTTTTAACGCGGTTGATAAGCACTCAGAGCTTTATGAGCTTGGTATAAGAACAGCCAGCAGTACAATGACCACTTATCAGATAATAAGCACAGCTTTTGCGTTCATGATCCCTCTTATAGCAAGAAGGCTTGGCAACGTAATGGTGCACACTATAGGTCTTGTATGCGCAGGAGCAGGGCTTCTCTCCATTTACTTCATAAAGGACCCTAACTTCCTCTACGTTTCAATGTTCGGTGTTGGTATAGGCTGGGCGACGATACTTTCTATGCCTTATGCTCTTTTGGTGCGTCACGTGCCTAAAAAGAAGTATGGCATCTACATGGGCATATTCAACATGTTCATAGTCATACCAGAGATCATATCTTCGCTGGTACTCGGCTGGTTCATGAAGAACGTCTTTAACAACAATTACATGGATGCCATAATATTGGGCGGTGTCTTTATGTTCATCGCTGCAATAATAGTACAAACACTTCGCAAATATGAGAACATGCCTGTGGAGGAGAAGTAAGGAATATGAAGTTTAAAAGAAGCAGCGGGATAATCCTTCATCCAACCTCACTGCCGGGTAAGTACGGCATGGGTGATATTGGTCCGAACGCATACAAGTTCGTGGACTTTTTGGTGGAGACCAAGCAAAAGCTTTGGCAGGTCCTGCCGCTTGGTCCGACGGGATACGGGGATTCTCCTTACCAGTGCTTCTCTACCTTTGCAGGTAACCCGATACTGATAAGCATAGAAAAATTAGTTGAAGAGGGCTTGCTTGATAAAAAAGACGCTGAACCAAAAGAAGCCTTTGACGACAATAAAGTTGATTACGGAAGGGTCATAAATTACAAGAACGCCATCTTTAGAAAGGCCTTTGATAGCTTTGAGAGCAATAAAAAGAATGGAGCAGAGACCGCTAAGTTCGAATCGTTCTGTGAAAGGCATTCAAAGTGGCTTGATGATTACAGCCTCTTCATGTCCCTTAAGGGAAAATTCCATGGAAGGCCATGGATAGAGTGGGACCACGACATAAAATTAAAACAGAACGACGCTGTAGCAAGGTACAAACAGGAGCTTTCAACAGAGATAAAATTCCAAAAGTTCCTGCAGTATGTTTTCTTCAAACAGTGGTACGAGCTTAAGGCCTATGCAAATTCAAACGGAGTTAAGATAATAGGGGACATTCCTATCTATGTTGCCTTTGACAGCAGTGATGCCTGGTCTAGCCCTTCAGCTTTCCTTTTTGACAGCCAGATGAACCCCACAAAAGTGGCCGGTGTTCCGCCAGATTATTTTAGCAAGACCGGACAGCTTTGGGGCAACCCTTTGTATAACTGGCAGGCCTTAAAGGACAGCGGCTTTAAATGGTGGATAGACAGGATAAGATCCGTAGAGGAGCTTGTTGACATAATACGTATAGATCACTTTAGAGGTTTTGCGGCTTATTGGGCCGTTCCATACGGAGATAAGACTGCCGCTAACGGCACCTGGGAAAAAGGCCCTGGAGAGGACCTTTTCTTTGCAATAAAAGACGCTATGGGTGATCTCCCCATACTTGCAGAGGACCTTGGCTTTTTGACCGAGGACGTTCATGCGCTCAGGGATAAATTTAATTTCCCAAGCATGAAGATACTTCAGTTCGGTTTTGATTCAAAAGAGGGAAGCCCTTATGTCCCTCATCTTTTTACGCCTAACTCAGTTGTATATACAGGCACACACGATAACGACACCATAGTCGGCTGGTACGACAAAGCTCCAGCAGAAGATAAAAAATACGTAAAGGAATATATGAACACCGACGGCAAAGACATTGCATGGGATTTCATCCGTTTTGCATGGTCAAGCGTTGCGGTATTCGCAATAGCGCCTTTACAGGATCTTTTATCTTTGGGGAGCGAGGCAAGGTTCAACACTCCAAGTGTCGCAAGCGGCAACTGGCAGTGGAGGTTCAACTGGGACCAGATAACACCTCAGGTAAAAGAAAGACTGAAGAAGTTCACAAAACTATACGGACGTTAATTTTACTATTTTTAGTCTGGAGCTTAGCCCGGACTTTATACTCAAATTCTTTTTACTAACGTTTAGCGTCTTACTAAGTATCTCTATAAGTTCCTTGTTGGCCTTGTTATCCTCTGGCTGAGCGTCCAAAGATACAAGCAGGGCTTTTTTTACAGGCACACCGCTGTCGTCAGACAAAGGGACTTCACCCTCTATTTTGGTTTTTTTTGCGTTTGGTTTAGCCTTTACGGCTATAAAGGTGTTACCGTCCTTATCTTTCCAGGAACAGTCGTTCATATCCGTTTTGGATCTAATACAACGGTGCCGCGGTCTTCGTGCTCGATCCTGTCCAAAAGCCTAAGATGAGTTTCTAGTGTAGAGCGAAGCTGGGCTGAAAGTTCAAGTTTTTGCTTCTTTAATCTAGAGGTCTCTTCAACGACGGCCTTAAGGTCTTGCTGGGCCTGCTTTAGCATGGAATCAGCCCTAAGCTTTGCCTGGGTCATAATGTTAGTGGCATCTCTGCTCGCGTCCTTTTTTATGTCCTCGGTCACTTTTTGGGCCGTGTACATGGTGTCCTTAAGCATAGATTCTCTGTCACGGTACTCAAGTATTGAAAGTTCTTTCTCTCGTATCTTATCCCTGAGGGTCTTGTTCTCGTAGGCCATGGACTCTACCTGTTTTGCCACTTCGTCGAGGAAGTCCCTTACCTCGTTAATGTCGTAGCCCCTAAGGCTTTTGGTGAAATCCTTCACCTGTATCTGCATGCCGTTATATCTCATACAGATATCTTACACATTCCGGCTTTTAAGTTCAAGTTATTTGCTGTAATATTCGAATTATGATCAACGTATCATTGGAACTCATAAAACCTTCGCTTGAGGAACTTAAGAAAAAGCTTGGCATAAAAGACCAGGCCCAAGAGGCTGTCCTTAAGGGCATCATGGACGAACTTTTTTTAGGCAGGGATGCAAGGTTCTGGTTCAAAAAGATCGAGACCAAGTCCGCCGTCCTTAAAGAACTGCTACTTTCCTCAATAGGGCTTTCGAGCGCTTTAAAGGGCTATACGGAGTACTTTGTGGTGATCTGCACCATAGGGGATGTAAAACAAAAAAAAGAGCCTGTAGCTACACTTTACCTTGATAAGGCTGCAAGTGAACTTTGCGAGAATTTGGCCGAGTATTCTGCAAAGTTCCTGCTAAAACGCTACCACGGAGAAGAAGGGTATGAGCTTAGCAAAAGGTACAGCCCGGGTTACGGGGACCTTAGACTTGAAAGGCAAAAAGACCTTTTCTCCCTGTTTGAAGACGAAGAGCTTGGGGTGAAATTAAGCAGCAGCTTTTATATGGAGCCGGAAAAATCCATCTCCTATCTGGTGGGGGTAAGAAAAAAATGAAACTTGAATACGGAAAAATAAAAGGGCTGGACGGTTATGTGTTTGTGCTTAGCGACGGTAAAAAGATAAAGGCCGTATATCCTTTTTTGTGCAAGAAGATAAGCCTTGAGTTTGCAGTGAAATATTTAAGGGAAAAAGGGATAACCCTAAAGCCAAAGAAGGCGGACCTTAACTGGATACTGGAGCTTATGCAGGGACTAAAAAAGACCGATATCTCCTGCTTTGACCTTAGCGATGCTACCACGTTCCAGAAGAACGTTTATAAAAAACTCTGTTCTACAGCCCCGGGTACTGTTTTAAGCTACGGAGAACTTTCAAGCGATCGTGCAAGGGCGGTTGGCACTGCAATGAAAAAGAACCCTCTGCCTTTACTTATCCCATGCCACAGGGTTACTTCAAAGAACGGCGCTGAACACTATACAATAAGCTGTTACAATAAGAGACCGGCTGCCTGCAGGACCAAGGACCCTGATTCCTGCTCAAAGGCCATAAAAAAGAATTTAAGGAAAAAAGAGGCTGATGAATAGACTTATAACCATACTCATAATCGTTATAGCGGTGCTTACAGTAAGTTTTTCTTACAGGGTGAAGGACCACAGGCTCTCTTTCGTCAAGAACCTAAAAAGCTTTATGCAGGGAGAAAAAACCCTTAGCTCCGGAGGTCAAAGGCTTGAAATAGTGGAAAGGCCGATAGTTTTTGATGCACAAAGAAAATTCCTTACAGCGACTTATAGGGAAAAACATTCTGCTGACTGTAACTACAAAGAGCAGGGTGTAGAGACCTGCATAAGCATAAAACCAAAGTTAATAGTGGTCCACATGACGGATATCCCAACGCTTAGTGAATCTTTTAACAGGATGAAAGAGCCTGTACTTGGTGAAGAAAGGGAAAAGCTCATAAGCAGGAGCTACGACAGGCTGAACGTTTCTGCTCATTATTTGATAGATAAGGACGGTACTATTT
>JAKLHL010000170.1 GCA_022710165.1 Bdellovibrionales bacterium
GTATTGAGCCTCCAACGTGAAAATCTGCTGTTTCGCCGTCGTTAGAACTTAGGCTTGGATTTGAGACTATCTTTGCAGAGCCACGGCCGTCATATAGGTGTAGAACACTGTCTATCTCTATACTTGAGAGCACTGTATGCCTGGACAAAGAGAACTCCGACGGTGTTTCAAGCCCAAGCTCCCTTTTTTCTGAACTACTGACCTCCACTATCTTAACATCTATGTCTATCTGATAGGGGACCAGTTTAAGGTCTATCCGCGCACCAGGATAATTGCTCTTTATATAATACTCGGCATGCTCTATGGACCTCTTGCTCCTTCCATTTGCCTCTATTATCATAAGCCCTTCGGCCTGTCTTATGTTCACGTCGTAAAGCCCTATCTCTACCAGAGCAGAGCTTATCCTTGAATGCTGCTCGTTATAAATAGGTCCGTCCATCTTTACATAGCTAACGACGTTCTTTTCTGAGCCTGCTATCTTTTCTATAAGCTCCATGTCCTCTTTTCTTTTAACGGCACCAGTTATGTATATGGTCTCAGAAGTACCAGTCACTTTAACCCCATCGATGCTTTTCAAGGCATCCTTTATACCCGCCGTCCTCTTTAATAAAGCACCGGGCAATACCGTGAACCTATACTGTTTGGGGTCCTTAAGGCCTTTGTCCCAAACGTAGATAACGACGTTGCCCTTGCTTTTAGCCTCAAGGGTCAAGGTCTTGTCCGCACTCTTGAACACTTTAATTACCTTCTTATTCGAGACCTCTACTTTTTTTATTTCCCTTCCATCTATTCTGAGCCTTTCTCCTATATGAAGGCTGTTATGGTCCATAAGCCTGTCATAGGCTGAAAGCTCAAAAGAAAATAACATAAGCATGATCAAGGACTTCATAAGCAGATGACTGCAAGAGCTTGCCCCTTATAAGATGACCGATCCTGCAATTTTAAGTGGCGATTATCCGATAGTGTTGGTATTAATTGGGCATGAACATACTTTCAATATACCTTGCAGGTCTTTTAAGTTTTTTCTCTCCTTGCGTGCTCCCAATAGTCCCGGTCTATTTCTATGCAATGATGGACGAAGGGATATACGACCGTAAAAAGCTTTTCTTAAGGGGCTCTTTGTTCTGCATCGGCTTCATCGTTATATTCATTTTAATGGGACTAGGCGCCGGCGGGCTAAGTTCTCTGATAAGGGAGCATAGATCATTAATAGACCTTATCGCCGGAATAATAATACTGATACTGGCCCTTGATTTCATCGGCGTAATAAACATCCCTTTCCTTCAAAAGAACTATTCACCAAAATATTTAAAGTTAAAGACATCAATACCGCTCTTCAACGCCTTCCTGCTCGGGCTTTTGTTCGCAGTGACCTGGTCGCCATGCATAGGCGCTGTGCTTGGAGGCATCCTTACATACGTATCAGCAGTCAGCGGCACGGCAATAAAAGGCGCTTATTATCTATTTATTTATGGGATAGGTATGGCAACCCCGCTGTTACTAGCCTCGGTCTTCTTTGAAAGACTAAAGGGCTTTTCATCAAGGAACCAGCTTTTCGTAAGCTCTATCAAAAAGATACTTGGTATTGTCCTTATAATTTTCTCTATTACACTTTTCATACAAGTATTAAAGCTGGCCGATATAGAGAACAAAAAGGAGATCGAGCACGCTTCTACTATATTAATGCCGAACAAGCTCCCTGTTTTTTTGACGCTGACAGAGCGCGGCTGTGAAAGCTGCGAGAGGGCACAGATAATCATCGACGAATTAAAAAGATCCTGCGGTGATAAGATCATAGAGTTCAGGGAACTGGACATCAAGAACCCTAACTATGCATATGTGGCCATAGAGCTTAGCATCCCTGGCACACCTAGTTTCATAGTGCTGGGCAAAGAAGGAGAGGAACTAATCAGGATACACGGTGAAAGGACCATTCAGGAATTCAACGACGTGATAAAGAAAGCCACAGGTAAGAGCTGTATATAGGCCTAGTCTTAAAAAATAAAACTGGATCAGGATAATTTACGGTATTCTTCGTCCATGACCTTAAAGACATGGTCTTTGAGTTCATCGGCGTTCTTGAACTGTGATGGGTCTATCTGAGGAAGTACCTTTATCTTTGCCTTCACTCTCCACGAGCTCATCGATTGTTTGAAAAGCTCTATTACGAAGTTGCCCTTCACCCTAGGGACTACACTTTCCCTTGGTTCATACTGCAGCATTACAGGTATCACTGGTTTCCCGGTCATATAAGATATGTGGAACGCACCACCCTTAAAATGCCTCATGTGTTCAAAAGAACGGGTGCCCTCCGGGAACATGATGAGAGAGTTCCCCGTAGAGAATATTTTTTCTGCTGACCTTGATATGGCACGAAGAGCAGAGACACCTTTTTCCCTGTCTATGAACACCGTCCTTACGAACTTTGCACCAAGACCTATCACCGGCCATTTTACGACCTCAGCCTTGCTTACAAAAAAACCCCTCAGCTCTGAACCAAGGATTATGATGTCCCAGAAGCTTGAATGAGGAGCGACGTAAATACCAACTGTCTTCTTCGGTCTTACAAGGCGTACCCTTCTTATCCCATATATGAAAGTGGAGGTCCTGCCCCATGAATACATAAGGTAGTAATCTATGTTCCAGCCAAGGTAACGTGTCCAAAAGAAAAGCCCCGCCATGACGCTAAAGAACAGCGTCGTAAGCGAAAGCAGGAAAAATCTTAGTATGCCTAAGGTCTTAATTATCGTACTTATCGGCTCTTTCAACATATTCCATTGTTTCTGTATTGACCCTTATAAGCTCGTCTACAGTAAGATATCCGGGAACTGTTATCCTAAGCCCTGTCTCAAGCACGGCAGGCTTGTTCTGGGCAGACGCTGTAGCCCTCTTAACGAATGGTTCTGTCTCTACTATCCTAAGTACAACTGTCTGGGGGAACTCAAGCCCGACAGGCTCAGAGTTATAAAAGTCCACCTTGACCTTTGTATTAGGAAGAAGAAAGCCAACACCTTCTCCTATCACATCCTCGCTAAGATGCACTTGCTCGTAGTTGCTGGTATTCATGAACACATAGCCTGTACCGTCGTGGTATAGGAACTCCATCTCTACATTGTCCAACTCAGCTTTCTCTACCTTTTCATCAGAGAGGAACCTTTTATCGATAAGGTTGCCGTTCCTGACACTTCTTAACTTGGTCTGTATGCAGGCATTACCCTTGCCAGGCGTCCTATGATCAACGGAATGGACCCTATATAGTTCTCCATCCATTGTGATCAAATTGCCGATCCTTAATTTTGTTACTCTTAACATTTCAGCCATTGCTATTCATCCTCCTCATTATTTCCATCAATTTCGTCAAAACCGGCCGATTTTAAGATATCATCGGCCTCTTTTTCAAGCTTTTTATTTATAACCTGGGCTTTTGCATAGAATTTAACCCCATCCTTTGAGTAGGGGGTCCAGTCTATTGGCACGTAAGTCTGTCTGTTATTGCTGAAAAAGTCATCAAAATATGAACCTATAAAGTCCATAAGCACCAGCCTGGCCCTTTCCTCATCAAGCCCCTCGTTCTCTGACTCGCGGACCATGGTCTGAAAAGGATAATAATATGATTCGTCCTCG
>JAKLHL010000171.1 GCA_022710165.1 Bdellovibrionales bacterium
TCCTTTAGCTCATATATATCCAAGTCCCTTAGTGCCTTGTTCGCTTTTTCTGTGTCAGGCTTGTCAACAAGCCCCATCATAACTACGTCCCTGACACTGATGGGGAAGTTCTTGTCAAAATTAAGGTGCTGGGGCACATAGCTCATGGTGCCGTTGGTATAAAGATCACCCATTTGAGGCCTTAAGAGCCCCATCATTATCTTAAGTAGAGTCGTCTTTCCGCCGCCGTTGGGGCCTACTATGCCAAGGAACTCTTTTTTGCCGACGTTCAGATTAATGCCTTTTAGCACCCATTCGGCGTCGTACTTAAAGTGTACGTTATGAAGCCTTATTACTTCCATCTTTTTGCTATTTCCTCTATATTCTTTAGCACATCCTCTGAGTATATTGACGCTGTGACAAGGCTGGCACCGGTCTCTTTGGCGATGGACCTTGCCGTCCTTATGTCAAATTCTGGCTGGGTAAGGATGACTTTCTTTTCCTGCTCCTTTATCTCTTTTATTATCTCCGCAAGTTCTTTTGCCGTTGGGGCCTTGCCCTCAGCCTCTATAGGTACCTGAATAAGTCCGTATGAGTCCGCAAAATATCCATAGTATGGATGGAACACGAAGAGTTTTTTCCCTTTGGAGCTTTTTAATATTGCTTTGATATTATTATCGCTGAGCTTTGCCTTTTTCTCAAACGTCTTTAAGTTCTTCTCAAGTTCTGAGGAACGATCAGGCATCAAGGCCTTTAAGGCCTCACAGGTGTTCTTTGCCATTATCACGACGTTATTTATGCTGGTCCAGACATGAGGGTCCTGTTCAGCATGCTCTGAATGATGCTCGTGTCCGTGGTGTGTTCCCATATACCTGAACTTTATTCCCTTGGACATGGACTTGAACTTTGTCTTTTCAAGTATGCCTGCTTTTTTTAGCCACTGTGCCTCAAAAGGCATGCCAAGTCCCAAAAAAAGGTCCGCCTTTGAAAGGGCTTCTCTTTGTCTTGGGGTAGGGGAAAAGGTCTCTGGGCAAGCCTCTCCCTTTGTAAGGGACTGGACCTTTACCAGGTCTCCCGCTATTTGCTTAACTATGCCGGCCTGTGGAGGCACGGTCACAAAGACACTCATACTGCTTTTAGCAGAGCTGCTTATGGACGCCATGAACAGTAACGTAATAATTATGGTCTTGGTCATGATCTTAATTTTTCTATCACCGTTGATTTATGTTTGCAAATGGATTAGACCTTATGGAAATGATGGAGGTGTAACTATGAAGGGCTTTTTTATCGGACTTGTTTGTGGGCTTGTGTTTGCTGTGGGCATTTCAAGCCTTTTTGCCTTGGACTTTGGGAAAGTGGTCAATTACGGCGAAAAGATAAGCAAGGGTGTATCGTCCATAAGTGCCACCAAGACCAATCTTGAAAAGGACGTTGTTAACCTTAAACAAGATGCTGTGGGCTTGATAAAGAACAAGGATAGTTTGCTTCAGATAAAGAACCAGCTCTTAAAACTTGCTGATGAGACCCAAAAGCAGATAGGGGAGATAAACTCCACTGTTAAGGTCGTGGAGCAGAACCTTGTTAAGACGGAGCAGGACATAGCCTCTACCTCCAGCCACGTACAGGACATAGATAAGGCTAAAAAGATACTGCAGTAAAATAGTTGTTTGACAACTGCCCTAAGTTATATTAAATATTTCGTCCGGGTTCAGGTGTAGCTCAGTCGGTAGAGCAAGTGGCTGTTAACCACTGGGTCGGGGGTTCAAGTCCCTCCACCTGAGCCAAATTTATATCCACTAAAAATCAATTAAACCGTTTAACAGGCGTCTGAATGGCTAAAACCAGCTAGAAGCTTTTTTGTTGTCGCTGTAAAAAAGTCGATTTTTTGAGTGTTTTCTACAGTGAAGTATCTTTTTGGGAATATAGACTCTAAACTCTTCAAATTATGTGATTTTCTATATCAAGAAGCTATAAAACCATCAGAACTTGCGATCCTTTTCAGGCTTGTGCTTAACAGCGATTGTGATACTTTTCCTGTTATAAGGCTTTCAAGTGCAGCCAGTTTTTTATATTAGACAACCCCGCTGGGACATTTAACAGGCCTTCTGATGGATAAAACCCGTAGAAGGTTTTTTTGTTGTCGCTGTAAAAGGGCTGTTTTATGCTAAAATATTATAATACGTCTATATATTACTCGCGAGAGGTCTAACTAGCTGTAAAGCTTATGTTTTTGTATCTTTAAAATCTATAAAATGATCAAATTCTGGGCTTTTTTGATGGGAGGCAGTTAACAGCCGTTTTCAATTTGCCGTCAGTTAGATATATTGGGTAGCATGATAACTAAGATGTGGAACGATGAAGAGATAGGCGGCAGAATTTATATGCAGCTTTGTTATCTGCATGCATTTGATTTTTTAGACAAGGAAAGCAAGGATGTTTTTGTTAAACATATTGTTTCAGTTATGCATAAGTTAACAGCTACTAAGTACCATCTAAAAAATTATATTAGAATAGAGAGTGAGATGTTCACTCAAGCTGTTAAGGGTTTTAAAAGGAATCCTAATCAGAACAGAGAAGCCTTTGAACTAATACACGAATTGGAAGCCTTTTTGTTTCAGCTGAAAAGCTCTCTGGATGTTATGGTTAAAGTGTTGCAGCCGATATTAAGAAATAATTGCCACATAAGAACCACTTCTTTTGGAGATAAAGGGGACAAGATCATAAAGGGTTTAGAGAGTTTAAAGAAGAATAAAAAAAATAATGTTCAAGCTATTGATAATTTAATAAGCCTCATAAAGGACGATAAAGATAGTTGGCTGGAAACTACCATTAAATTTAGGGACGAATTAAATCATTACGAAGCTCTGTCTAACTATACTTTTAAGCCGATGAAACTTCCCAATGGGCAGCTAACAGCTATAAAACCTAAATTTAGGGATATGGAAACGGTGCGCTTTATGCGGCTAGTTTATGCTAACAACATCGAGTTTCAGCAAGATTTCATAACCCTAGCATTGTTGTTGAGGCTTCCAGGCTCGATATGCCTAGTTCCAGCAGAATTAAAAGAGGTTCAGAAGTTTTTTAATGATCACGATTCATGTAAATATATCAAATGGGGTTTTGCGATGTTGAATCCAGTTACATAACCTTAGACGTAGAATTAAGATGAACCCATAAAGATTTTTGTTTATCCCATATAGCGACCATTGCTATTCTCCGAACTTTTCTTTCTGTCAGCTTTTGAATTTTTGAATTATCGCTGAGTATGGCTTCTTGCTGTATGTCTGGTGCTAACAACAGCAACTGCATAATTTGGGTTATCCTGGCTCTTGAAACGTCCAGCCGTTTACTTATTTCGTGTAAGGATTTTATATTATTGTCTTCCATATATTTGTTTATTTGGTGTGCAAGAAGTAGGCTTTTTCTTAAGTTCCAGGTCGTAGCGTTAGGTTTTGGTAGTACAACTTTTTTCTCTCTATGCCATACATTTTTAAGTTCTACTGTAAACTCATATTTCATTAGTTAGTTCCTTGAGGCCTTCTTCGTTAAGAGTTATTGAAAGGTTGTT
>JAKLHL010000172.1 GCA_022710165.1 Bdellovibrionales bacterium
GTTAACTTAAGCAGGGCTGGTTCAATTAAAGATCTTTTGGAAAGGATAAAGAACGGCAACTATGCTCCTGTAGTATTAAGCTCTATATATGCTTCACCTGACCTTAAGGAACACTTTTTTGCGTCGAGGGACTTTTATTCCTTGATGGTCTATCCTATACCGATCAAGACCACTGAACAGCCGTTAAGGCTATTCATGGTGGTCCTGGCAAGAAAGAGCAAAAAGGTCTTTGAAGTTGATGAAGTCACCAAACTTAAGGATATTTCATCGTCTATAAGAGTAGCCCTTGAAAGGGTCATAAGTACTAACTATCTGCAAACTGTACTAAAGCAGTGGGAGAACACTTTTAACTCCATATTGGACCCTTTGTTCATCGTGTCACCCGAATATACGGTCCTTAGGGTCAATAACGCCGTTGAGAAAATAATAGGGCAGAGTGCAGGCAGTGTAATAGGCCAAAGGTGCTACGAAGTTTTCAGGGATATGGACGAGGTTTGTCCAGACTGCCTGATAAAAAAGACCATGAAGAACGGTGACTCTGAGTTCAGCGACATCACACCTTGTTTTGACAGGGGTAACATGTCCGCTAATTCTTATCCTGTATTCGACTCAGAAGGGAAGTTGAATTCTGTCATACAGTATAATAACGACAGGAGCGCAGAGTTCAAACTTTACAAGCAGTTGATCCAGTCAGAAAAACTTGCCGCAGTAGGAATGCTCGCCTCTAATATAGCTCACGAGATAAATAATCCTCTGGGAGGAGTGCTCGCATATTCACAGATACTCAAGAAAGAAGTACAGCCTGACACACAGTTATATTCCGACCTTGATGAGATAGAGGGTGCTTGTCTTAGAGGCAAGAACATAATCTCTAATCTTTTGGATTTTTCAAGGGATAGTTCTAACGACGGCAAACTACCAGTACCAATTAATAAGGTGGTCCAAGACACATTGCCGCTTTTGAACGTTTGCTTGAAAGGCCATAAACTTAATATTGATATGCAGGACGATGGCCTTAAGGTCATGGGTAATATAGGGGAGCTTCAACAAGTGGTCTTTAATCTCATTACAAATGCGGTCCATGCTACACCGTCCGGGGGTGAGATATCAATAAAGGTGAGTTGTAATGGGGACAATGCACAGATGCTGATCAAGGATAATGGTTCGGGTATTCCTGCCGAGTTTATTCCTAAGATATTCGAGCCCTTTTTTACGACCAAAGAGAAAGGAAAGGGTACAGGGCTGGGGCTTTTTGTCTGTCATGGTATAATAAAGAACCATGGCGGGAACATAGAGGTTAATAGTGCTGCCGGTGTGGGCACTGAGTTTAAGATAGATCTGCCATTGTGGAGAGATTAAATGTTCCAAGAGTTCTTAAGATTATTTGCTTATATAGTATGTGAGCTATTGCCTTTAGGTGCTGAGGGTCATGCAGGTCTTCTTGAGTATTACTTCAAGTTCAGTACTGTCACAGAGCAAAGCAGGATACTTTGTCTTTCCTCTTTAGGCCTAGGGATCCTGATCTATTTTTATTCAGACTGTTACAAGCTTGTAAAGGAACTCTTCAAGGGCATTTGGCTGCTTGTGATAGGCAGGGGCACTGTTCATCAGATCTGCACTGAATTCAAATATCTCAACCTGTTGATCTCAGTCGTAGGTGTTGCCTTGGCGTCTTATGTTTACTTTATATTTGCTGATCACGTCGTATATAGCTACTATCTTATTGGTGCGATGTTGATCGTGTCGGGCTTGGTCCTTAGGTTATCTAAGACCTTTGCTTTCATAAAAGTTGACGGCAGGCTTTTGGGTTACAGGGAGTTCTTTAGTTTTTTCTTTATACAAGTACTTGGGTCTTTACCCGGAGCTTCAAGGATGGCCTTGATGATGGGTGGTGGAAAATTCCTGGGAGTAGAGAAAAAGCATCTTATTAAGTTCGTCTTTTTGTCTTTTATTCCCGTTGTATTCATAAGGCTTGCTTTTAATCTGGACAGTCTCTATACGCTTTACTCTGTACTTTACGGTAACATGTGGTGGTTCATCGGACTCACCTTTTCAACTTTGCTGTTCACCACAGTTTGTGTGAGAATATTCAACTCGGTAAGTTTCTACAAGTTCTATTATTACCTTATAGGTCTGGGGCTATGGACCATCTTAGATGTGTTCTTTGCTAAAAGGGGTTTATGAACGTTTTTATAATAGATGACGAAAAGATAATACTCACAGCCCTAAACAGGGTATTGGCTGGAGCAGGTTATACTGTGCATTCTTTTGATTCAGGGAAAGAGGTCTTGGAAAAGGCCAGGCAGCTTAACCCTGGCTTTGTGTTCCTCGACGTTAAAATGCCTGGTATTTCTGGGACCGATCTTTTAAAGGACCTTAAGAGTGAATTCCCCGGCACAAAGATAATCATGATGAGTGGATATACCACTCCTGAAAGCATACAGACTGCAAAGGACCTTGGTGCAGACAGTTTCCTCAAAAAACCGTTCGATAATGTGTTCGACATCCTAAAAGTTGTTGAACAGTTCAATTCCTGACCTATAATATTGTCAAGGATATGGGTTTAATACTTATCATTAATCTGCTGGTGTCTTGTCTTTACTCCAGCCCTGATCTTATAGATCAGGAGGGTATAGTCACAGATGACAGATCTTTGGACAAGCGTGTGGAGAAAATTATCCACAACATGACGCTTGAGGAAAAGATAGGTCAGATGATGATATATGGGTTTAAGGGCACTAAGGCCAGCGACGAGGCTTTAAAGCTTATAGACAAATATAAAGCAGGCGGCTTTATTATATTCACCCACAATATAGATGATCCAACACAGCTAGTAGAACTTAACCGGGATATACAGGAACATTCTAAAATGAACAAAGGGGTGCCCGCGTTCATAGCCATCGATCAAGAGGGAGGGAAGGTCCTGAGGATAAAAAATTTTGGGACCGCTCTGCCTGGAAACATGAACATAGGAGCTACAGGATCTTCAGAACTTAGTTTCCTTGCAGGAAAACTTACTGCCATAGACCTTGAAATGCTGGGAATAAACGTTAATTTTGCACCGGTGCTGGATGTTAATATGTCCAAGGACAACGAAGTTATTGGAGTGAGGTCTTTTGGCAGCGACCCTGAAATGGTATCGAAACTCGGCACTGCTTACATAAGGGGTATTCAATCCAGAAAGGTGAGTGCCACAGCTAAACATTTCCCGGGACACGGCAACACCAGCGGCGATTCCCATTTTGAGATGCCTTCATTGAACAGAAGCTATGAACAGATGTGGTCAACGGACCTAAGACCTTTTTACGAGGCTATAAGGAATGATGTTGATGCTATCATGACGGCCCATATATCTGTTCCAAAGATAGATCCAAGCGGACGGCCAGCCACATTATCCAGGAAGATGATCACAGGTATATTAAGGGAACAGATGAAGTATGATGGGTTGGTGGTCACTGATGATATGGAGATGAGGGCTGTAACAAAGAGCGGCGGAGTTGGTAATGCTGCGGTACAGGCAGTTCTTG
>JAKLHL010000173.1 GCA_022710165.1 Bdellovibrionales bacterium
TTATCAATGGCTATGCTCAAGCTGGACCTGTACGAATAACCGAACGTTGCTGAAACCTCTCCTGAACCTCCGTTCTGGAACGGGCTCCTTATAGTTACAGCGCCTATAAGGCCAGTGCCTGTTGCAGTTCTTAGGCCCGGGCCGAAATCTATCCCAAAGTTCACATCCCAGCCGTTATCTTGCTGGTAATAGTTATAGCCAAAGTTAAATCCCATTAACCAATACTTGGACAAGGCATAGCTAAATCCCATATAGGTTTGGGCACCGGCAACGCCAAAGTGACTGTCTATGTCCTTAAAGGATTGATATATGTGAAAGCCACCTTCATCGACGTAGCCAATAGACAATGATGCATAACTGCCAAATGCCATGCCATAGCCAAACTGTGGTTCGTCTATAAGACTGGTACCGGCTGGATTTATCATGACAGAGTCATAGCCATTGATAAAGGCTCTGCCACCTTCTGCCAAAGAAGCCGCCTTTGCGCCATAGGGGGTCACTTCATAGATCTGAGCGTTCAAAGCACTTGATATTAAAGCAAATATTACTAAGAGCATCGGTTTTATAACCCCATCGTGTGTATATTATTTATACACTCAACTGTCAAAGAAACTATACAGTCTGGACTGGTGGTATTTGGGCCCTGTTTATGGTTATAAATCCTTTTATTACAGCTAGTTATGACCACCAAGCCCCCTTTGGCACCGTCCTTGCAGTATATTATAGTGTAAGAGGGGGAAAGAGGCAATGGATAATAAGATTCTTGATTCAACTTTCATCTCAAGAAGACCATTGGTACCGGTGATCGAGTTCATGGAAAGCGGCCAAAAGGTCCAGAGACACCTTTCTGCTGACTGCATTATAGTCGGAAGATCAAAACAGTGTGACATCTCTGTAGACGATGACAAGCTTTCCAGGAACCACTTCATGTTGGTAAGGACCGACGGCAGGTTCGAGGTAAAAGACCTCAACAGCGCTAATGGTCTTATCGTCAACGGTAAAAGGACAAAGAAAGCCATCCTCACCGGCAACGACAAGATAGTTGCAGGAAAAAGCTCTTTCCATTTCATGCTTACAAGAGAAGACCTTAATAACAATAAAGTAGTACTTGAATCAGTCTCTATACCTCAGAACTCTTTCGAGAAAAGATACAGCCCAAGGATGCCTAAACTTACAAGGAACAACATCGTAATAGCCGCATCACTTAGCATAATAGCTTTTGCTCTCACCTTCATGATCATGGGCGGTGAAAAAGAAGCAAAGGTCATATCAGCTACAAAGAAAGCACAGCTTAAGGAAGTTATAACTGCTGAACAGGAACTTGCAGGAACAAAACTCAGCGAAGAAGATAAAATAAAGGCCCTTAACATGTTCAAACTTGCTGAATATCACTTTAAGGCCAGGAACTTTAGCTTGGCCAAGAGATCGATGGAAGCATATTTTGCGATAGTACCTAATTCTGTCATAGCTCCTGCTTTTATAGCTACATGCGAAGAAGCTATGGCAAGCAACACACTTGCTGACTCCAAACTTGAAGACCTTGAAAAGGAAGCTGATAGAAGAGCCCTCATAACAAAGCTTTTGGAACAAGGTGGTCAGGCTATGGGACGCGAAGCATACGAAGAAGCAATAAACATCTATTCAAAGGTAATAGACATAGACGAATATAACAACCCTGCATACGACGGCATACTGACAGCACAGAACGAGATAGCAAAACAGCATCAAAAACTTTTGGAATCATCAGAACTTGAAGTAACACCAGAAGCACAGCGTTATGCTGTAGAGATGAACTCAGCTTTCAAGGCACAGAACTACACCAAGGCATATGAACTTGCTAACAGGATAATAGCAATGGGTCAGAGCAAAGCAGGAAGAGAATCTTTCATAAGCGCATTCAAGACAAGACAAAGAGTAATAGCTATAACTAACGGTTTGTTCGGCCACATGATAAAAGAAGCAGGGCTTCTTGCAAAGGCAGACGCTGAAGACGAAGCTGTAAAGATATATCAGAGAGTATTGGCTATATTCCCTTATCAGAAAGCAGCAAAAGCATCTTTGGACGGGATCTTCAAGAAAAGACACGAACAGGCTAAGCTTTTATATGCTAAGGCGCTGGTTGAAGCATCATATCCGGACATAGAGACTTCTAACTCAAGATTGAGGGCGATAGTTAACTTGGTCCCTGCATCTGACGAATATCACCAGAAAGCTAGAAGGCTTCTTAAGAAACAGAGTTAATTAACGGCTTCAGAGCTGCGGCGTTTATTCAGATCTCTCCAACTTTTACCGGCTCTTTGTTTTGGGTCCATCTGGAACTTGTTTACAGCCTTTAGATGATCCTTATATTCCACAGTGAAAGTGTGTGTACCGTCGTTCTTTGAGACAAAGAAAATGTAATCTGATGCCTCAGGATAAAGTGCCGCTATGATAGCGTCCCTTCCAGGGTTCGATATTGGGCCCACGGGGAGGCCGTGTATCTTATATGTGTTGTACGGAGTGTACCCCTGCAGTTTATCTCTTGTAAGATTACCGTCGTAAGTCTGCCACAGGCCGTATATGGTGGTTGGATCGCTTTGGAGCGGCATGCCTTTTCTAAGTCTGTTATGGAACACAGATGATATCATCCTTCGTTCTTCTGGAGCACCTGTCTCTTTCTCTATTATCGACGCAAGGGTTACAACTTCATGTTCGCTCATTCCCATCTTGTGTGCTCTTCTTTCCATATCTGGAGTAAAGACCTCTCTGTATTTTTTGTGCATCATCCTTATTATGTCCTTAAGGTCTTTTATCTTCCTTATATTGTAAGTGTCGGGGAATAAATACCCTTCCATGCTCTTTGCCTTAACCCCAAGCTCGTCTATAAGGACCCTGTTCTTTGCCATGTTAACAAAATCCTGCGGATCTTTTATAAGCTCCATGCTGTAGAGTATGTCGCCTATCTGATAGATGTTTGCGCCCTCAGGGACCACAAAAGCGTACGATACCGGAACGCCGTACATTAGCTTATCAAGCACCTGTCCTGGCGTCATATTACGTCTGAACTCAAGCTCTCCTGCCTGTATCTTTGAACCAGCGCCCCTTAATTTTCCAAGTATAAGAAAACGCGTCTTATCCTTAACTAACTTGTTAGCATGAAGCAGTGAGGTTATTTTTCTGAACGATGCGCCCTGCGGTATATCCACTACCAGCGCATCCCTTGAGGATGAAGCAGGCGAATAGACAAAGACCACGAATGAAGTGAAATAATAGAGCACTGCAAGCACTGCAATGACCAGCCAAAAAACTATCAGGCCCCTATAACGCTGCCAGAACATTATTTCTCCTTCAGTTCGTTAAGAACTGTATTTTCTATAGAGCTGGAAACCGCGTCGCGTTTATAGACGACCATCGGACGTCTAAGGTATAAAGAATTATAAGAGCCCTCTGGACGCGAGTTGCCTGATTTACCGTATCCGGATATCGGATAATGAACAGACTCACCAAGTGTTATGGTGTTCAGGAACACCTGCCCTACGTCG
>JAKLHL010000174.1 GCA_022710165.1 Bdellovibrionales bacterium
GGCGACCATAACCGACTGGATACCTATAGTTAACGAGCTTCTCTCGTCGCTTACATCAGATCAATCCGTGACTTCATTTTGTTCTGGTCAGTGTACTGCGTGGCATGAGTTCGATAAGATAATAAATGAATATCCGGGTAAACTTGCAGAACTGGTCGCTACAGAAAAGACAGTATGTAGCAGTCCATGCGCAGGCTATACAGGGACTGATTACGATAAATGTGAATGTCAGCAAAAGAGCTCACAGATATGGACCTGGGACACAAGCAAGAACCCGCCTGAGTGCGTAGCATGTAAGGATAAAGAAGGCCAAGGCGACGAATATAAAAAATGCCTTTGCGAGAACGTCCAGGAAGGGCTTTGGGACCTCGTGGATAAGGAATGCTATAGCAAGAGCTGTTCAGGCAAAACAGGCGATGACCTTAGAAAATGTATCTGCGAAATAGAGAAAAAATTAGTATGGAATGCTGCTAAAAAAGTATGTAACTACACTGCTCCTATTAAAGAACCAAAAACACCAAGTACAGGCGGCGGAACAGAAACCGAAGAAGGTCCTGGTTATACTGCTGCAGGCGCTGCAGCAGCCGGTGCAAGCAGTGAAGGCTCCGGGTTCCAGGGTGGAGGGGACCTTGGCGGCTTTTGGGGTTCGCCTGGAGGTGGCGGTGCGGCTGGCGAGAAAGAGGCCAAGGGAGGAAGGACAAGATCCTCATGGTATAGCAATCTTTTAGGTGCCATGGGCTTTGGGGGCGGTACAAGTCCTCAAGATCAAAGCGATTATGCCCCTTCTGGAAGCGGGTCTGTGGCTGGTGGTGAGACCAAAAAGCCTGAAGAGCGCAGGACCGATATAGCTCCTAGTAATTCACCAGAGGGCCCTTTTGAAATAACTACTAAAATTCTGACCGCAAGTTTCCGATCAGGTGTAATAGGGGAGCCCGGCACAGGGCTTACTAATGAACAGCTAGGGAGTGACCCCGTAAAGTATAAATAGGAGCTTAATTTTATGAAGAGAATTATCATAGGGTTTATTATCTGTTTAATGGGTACATATTCCTTGCAGGTCCATTCGGCCTGCACTAAATTCTCTTTTAAGACCAAGGCAGGACTTGCATTTGATGATGATACCAAAGCAGCTTCTACAGCGTCGGCAAGTCTAAAAGATTTTATGTCGCTTGCAGAACTTGATTCAAAACAGCTGGACTATATATATCCATGCCTGCTTGGAGAGGCAAAAGGAGTTAAAGCCGCCACTGATAAAAAGACCGCCAGCACCGCTGTAATAGACCAGGTGCTTCTTCTCGAGGCTGGGGCAAAGGACTTTAAGGCTGTAGTTGATGCCGCTAAGACCACAATAGCAAATGCCAGCGCTATCGTAAAAGGGAGCATAGTTGGTATAAAAACGGATAAACTGGCAACTTATTCTACAGACGCTGCTATGGTAGCCAAGAACCTTTCCAGTTTGGCGGCAGGACTTAACAGCGACCAGAACGTAGTTGTAAAGGACAAGATAACCAAAAGTAATGATGAGTATAAGACCGAGTACAGCAAAGAACCTGTTGCTGAAAGTATTATAGGGAGCAACAAGGACAAGGAAGATGATGAGGTGAAAGTGAACCTTGCTGTTGCCGGCGGATATTCGCCTGACTCATACGGGGCCGCACTGTTCTTAAAGGACCTTAACGAGGGTAAATATAATGTTGTTAGCGTTGAACCTTCTGTGATCGTCCCAGATACAAAACCGACCACTAACACTACCACAACAACACCGACAGTGGTAAACGCCGAACAAAAGGATGATGACGTTATCGCTGGTGATACAGAATCAGCCAAGGAGCTAAAGGCTCTGACAGCCAAGATAAAAGAGATGGAAGATAAAGAGAAGGAGAATGCAAAAAAAGCAACGACTACTCCTCCAGCGGCTGACAAGAGCGCTTCTCCTTATGGGGGTAGTTCCAGTTCTTTGAACCTTGGCGGTTTGAGGAGCTTTGAAGCCGACAAGAAGAAAAGAGAGGCTGAGGCAGAAGAAAAACAAAGACAGCAAAAAGTTAAAGATATATTGAGGGACGTAAGGACCAAGACAAAGGCTCCTAGATCATCTTCACTTGCTTTCCAGAATAAGACGAGCGGATCACTTGGGTCTTCACTTTTCAACAGGGACTATAAGAAAGATGATGAAGCTGATACCACCAAGGTAAAAAAACCTTCCATCTTTGATAAATATGAAGGCAAGAGTGACACATCGTCAAAGAAAGGCGATTACAGCAGTTATTACGGTACGGCCAACATACCTAATTCACTCTCATCTAAAGAACTTGCCATGAACCGTTTCTCTAGCATGTACGAGATGGCAAGAAGAAAGGCCCTTATAGAAGATGCAAAGTCCGAGTTCGCAGGACGATATGTGGACATCTTCCTGTTACAGCACTCGATCATATACGATTATTATTCAAAGGGCCTCTTGGTCGATATAGGTGAGATAGTTACTCCTATATCAGATTAGGCCGGACTGATCTCCATCACCTTGTATATGGCATCCATGAACTCTTTCTTTTTTATCGGTTTTCTAAGCACACCAAGGCAACCCAGAGCGTTTATCTGTCTTAGAAGGCCTTCGTTAGCCATTCCGGTTATTGCGAGGGTCTTAATGCCAGGGTTCTTCATTATGAGGTTCTGAAGCAGTTCTATTCCGTTAACGTTAGGCATTAGTACGTCGAACACTATAAGGTCATATTTGGTCTTTAGAGGGCCGTCCATTATGAAGGAGCCATCTTCTTTAAGATCTACTTCGAACCTTGGGTCTGTCTTGAAATATTTTTCCAGAAGGCTCCTTATAAGAGGCTCATCATCAACGACCATTACTTTGTATTCAGCCATTTTTTCCCTCCAACAATAGTATGTTCAAATATACATTAATGTTCCTTGACGAGCAAGGCCTTTGGAGTGAGAATTTATCCTAATATGGATAAGTTCAAACGCGGGATACTGCTGTCTGCGCTCTCTGGTCTTTTGTTGTCGCTTTGTTTTGAGCCTTTTAACCTGTCTTTCCTTTGCTTAGTAGCTTTGGTCCCATTATTCTATGCGTTGTTCGATCAGGAAAGATTTTGGCACCTTTTTATATGTTCGTGGACCGCAGTGTTCGTTCAGTCAATTATCTCGTTCCAATGGGTCCATTTTGTGGCGAGGGAGTTCGGTTCACTATCGTGGATCGCATCTTTTTTTATACTTATAGCCTTTTCTTTGTTCACGAACCTGTATCTTCAAATATTTGCAGTCCTTTTTTATCTTTTCAGAAGAGCCGCAGGGGCTAAGTATAAAGGGCTCTTCCTTTTTGTGGCCATTCCTTCATTGTATGTAATTGCTGAGGCTGTAGATCCAAGGATATTCAACTGGAGCATTGGAGATGCCTTCTCTTCCTATAAATACATGTTCCAATTCGCTGACGAGTTTGGAGTGTTGGGGCTTTCTTTCTTGTGTGTTGTCCTTAATGTAGCTTTATATTTGATGATAAGTGCA
>JAKLHL010000175.1 GCA_022710165.1 Bdellovibrionales bacterium
AGTTCCGTCGCTGTATATAGAGGTAGGATACATCATGGTGTTGTAATTAGAGGTCCTCTTTGCTTTGTTGGGAGAAACCCCTGTCATACTTGATTGCCCCAACACTATGTCGAACGGCGTTTCATCACTTACGGGGATGCTGTTCCATATCAAGACCCTGTTGTTACCTGTGTCGGCTATAAAAAACCTTGTACCGTCGTAAAAAACCCCTGACGGATCCTTTAGACCGGTTATTACCCTTTCGGGCTCTGAATACTCGTCAAGAGGGAGCTTAAAGATCAAGACCCTGTCATTCCCTGAGTCTGCCACTACAAGATTTTTTCCAGAATTCATTACAGACAAAGCTTTAGGTCCTTTGAGTTTACCTTCATAGGTGAAATCAAGGCTTGCAGCCGCACCATAATTAATGGGTTTTTGACTCCAATACAGCACCCTGTTATTACCCGTATCGGCTAAATATATACCTCCGTTGATATCACTGGCTACGAACTCTGGAGCATTCACACTATCAGCATAGGAATTATCTATCCCCCAAAGGTTCTTCAGGTTCCTATAAAGGTCATGCTGACCAAGCACCATGGATGCTACTGCAGACGGTCCGCTTGTTTGTTTCAACTTTTCAGGATCATCCTCTGAAAAAGATATTTTACCTATCTTTGCATTACCTCTTAAAAGAAAGTAGTCGCAAGATACGAATTTTGCATCCTGGCCCATTTTCTTTATATCATCGTCGATATTCCTTGAAATGGAATACCATTTCCCGTCGGTCTTAGTCTCGCCTATCCCAAGATATAACTCCCCGTCCTTGATCTTTTCATGTGTTTCTTTCATGGCCACATAGTGCACATAACGCACCAGACCACCGGTATCTACAGCTAACATAATATCAAAAGGTTCAGAGGACCACATTGCCCAGCTTATATATTTTTGTTTTTCACTGCCGGAAACTTTAGGGACAATGTACCTATAGCCGTTCTTTATGCCATCGCCTACAAATTCCACGACATCGCCTTTTTCTACATCGTTATATACGTTTATACTGGCGCCTGAAGGGTCAGAGTCATAGACCTCCCATCCTTTTACAGCATCTGTATCAACGGGTTCTTGTGCAAGAAGCCTGATGTCGTCAACAACACCTGCACCTTTTACAAGCACAGAGGCTACGGTCAAAACATCAACTCCAGGCAAAACCTTCCTCACGTCCTCAGCAAGGTCCCTTGTGAACACATGCCATGCACCATCCTTGTTCTGATCTCCGACGCTATAATATACAGTATTTCCCTTCTTGTCATAGAATGGGGGCTTATTACCGAATATATATGCGATGGTATATTTGCCCTTATTGGATGACTCACCCAAAACATACAGTGCCGCATCTGTTCTGGTTTTTAACTTCCACTGTATGACCACGTTAGTCTTTATCTTCCAGTATGAACGATCCGGCTTTCTTAATCTGAAGACCGCATCCTTGGGGCCTGAATCGAACTTAACTACATCTCCAAGGACATTATCAAAATCCAGGCTTAACGATCCGCCTTTACCTATCTTATCCCATCCTCTTAGTTCGTTCTCGCCGTTCTCAAGGACGATGTCCCTTGGAAGAGAATCCAGCGCCCAAACATCATCAATATAACCAGTACCTCTAAAGGAGATGCTCTGTATGCTTACCAGTTTGGTTTTCTTTAACAAAGAATCGATATCAAGCTGAAGATCTCTTATAGCAGTTCTCCATTTACCGTCTCTGTACCTTGAGCCTAACCCAATATGAAGATAATCGTTCCCAGACTTATAGTTGCCAGTCATGTCCGTATATACTAAATGCTTAACACCTTCCGTCGTGGTTACATCTACCTTGATCATAAAAGGCCTGGAGAAGTTCATCTTCCACTCCATGACCCTATAGCCCTTGATGTTAAGGTCCTGTCCCTTGTCACCCTTAAGAACGAACTCATTATTAAGCTCTAAGCTCCTTACCCTTATTACTTTCTTCCTCTCTTTTTCTGAACTTATATAATCAACCCCTGTATCAGCAGATACCGGCCCAAGAGCCTTCCACCTGCTCATCCTGGGTTTATCGGCATCATCTATTACAATAACCGACGGTGAGTGTTGGGCTGAAAGATAAGAAGAGAGTACTGCAAGCAAAAAGATAAGTGTATTTTTCATAGTAAAAAAGTTATACCATTGATTAAAAAACTAGTCAGCGCTTTATCTGCCTTAAAGCCTCATATACGGCCACCGCCACTGCACTGGAAAGGTTCAGGGACCTGACGTTGTCCGTCTGCATGGGTATTTTTAAGGAAGAATCCGCCTTTTCCGCCAAAAAATCATCGCTAAAACCTTTGTCCTCTGGACCAAAAACAAGGACATCCCCCTCCCTGAATTGTTCTTCAAAAAGGCTTTTTTCAGCTTTTTTTGTGAAGAAGAAAAACCTTGGTCCTTTTGGCTGTTCTTTAACAAACGAATCAAAAGACTCATGTCTAAAAAGTTTAACGTGCTCCCAATAATCAAGACCGGCCCGTTTTAGATGCTTATCATCAAGGCTGAAGCCCAACTCACCGACAAGATGAAGTTCGAGGTCGTTTGCAGCACAAAGCCTTGCGATATTTCCCGTGTTCGGGGGAATAAGAGGATTAACGAGGACCACTTTCAATAAAATATTTTTATTAGCCAAGTTCCAGCCTCAACATCTTGAGTTTTGATATTCTGTCCCTGACCTTAGCCGCTTTCTCAAATTCAAGTTTCCTTGCATGATCGATCATCTTCCCATTAAGGCTGCTTATTTCCCTGTCTATATCGTCTGTGGTCTTGAACCCTTTAAGTTCTTTGACATCATCTACGAGCACATCTGCATAATCCATATCTGTAAGGGAGGAAAGAGTGCTTGTGATATTTTTTACTATCGTCTTAGGGGTTATACCGTTGGCCTTGTTATACTCCATCTGGATATCCCTTCTTCTTTGTGTTTCACTAACAGCGCTCTTAATGCTTTCGGTCATTTTGTCAGCATATATTATTACCTTGCCATGTACGTTCCTTGAAGCTCTACCTATTATCTGTATTAGTGATGTTTCTGACCTAAGAAACCCCTCCTTGTCAGCATCTAATATGCCGACCAAGGACACCTCTGGTATGTCAAGGCCTTCCCTTAAAAGGTTTATGCCAACCAGCACATTGAACGTTTTCTTTCTTAACTCGTTTATTATTTCTATCCTCTCTAAGGTAGAGATATCAGAATGAAGATACTTCACTTTTATACCTTGCTTTGCATAGAACTCAGAAAGATCTTCCGCCATTCTCTTTGTCAGTGTTGTAACAAGCACACAGTTATTTTTTGCTACAGTCTTTTTTATCTCGCTCAAAAGATGGCTAACCTGGTCCTTACATGGGACTATCTCTAGCAAAGGGTCTATCAGACCCGTAGGTCTTATTATCTGTTCAACAACATCTCCACCGCTCTGTTCCAGCTCATATGGGCCCGGAGTAGCAGAGACATA
>JAKLHL010000176.1 GCA_022710165.1 Bdellovibrionales bacterium
TAGTAAAGGTGAGCCTCCCCTACATAATAATGCTTCTTGCCTGTCTGCTGATCATAACTTATCTGCCATGGCTAAGCCTTATACTGGCCTAGATCAATCCAGACAAAGATCGTATTTTTTGAGTTTCCTTCCAAGCGTCATATTGGTGATCTTTATTTTCTTTGCAAGACTTCTAACACTTTTTTCTTCTGTAATGAGTTCTGACAAGATCATCCTTTCTATGTTGGACAGATAGTTCTCGTAACCCATATCTTCAACATTAGTCTTCATATTGTTCTTGTCTATCATTACCTCGCTGATATTCTTCTTGATCCAGTAGTAATCACCGTTCATGTGGGCAGGGCTTATGTCTTTTGAGTCCCTTGCTTTGATACACATATACTTTACAGCGTCGCGAAGCTCCCTAACGTTACCTTCCAGCCAGTCATGATGCATGTAAATATCAAGGACCTCTGGTGCGTAAGGTTTTTGAAAACCGCAGAACCTGTTTATGTAGTATTCCATGATGGGCTTTATGTCTTCTTTGCGTTCCCTGAGTGAAGGAACTTTTACTTTGTATTGTGAAAGCCTGGAGTAAAGATCTTTTCTGAATAGTCCATGCTCTACCCTTTCTTTTAAGCTAATATTGCTGGCCGTTATTATTCTGCAGTTAGAATGTCTTACCACAGGATCGCCCAGCCTTCTGTATTCTCCGCTGTCCAGGAATGTAAGGAGTTCAGCCTGACACTGCAAGTCCATATCGGCGACTTCATCAAGGAACAGGTCACCGTTCTTTGCGAGCTCAACAAGCCCCTTGTTGTCCGCAACAGCTCCTGTGAATGATCCCTTTTTATGGCCAAAGATATCTGCCTGAAGTCTTTCTCTGGAAAGACCTGCACAATTTATTCTTACGAATGGTCTAACGCTATTTGTTTTTTGCGCGGCAAGTGTGTTCGCATATTTTGCTATAGGGGTTTTACCTACTCCGGTTTCACCCTCTATAAGGATGCTCATGTCATCAGCGACTTTAATGTCTTCCATTATCTGCTTCATGACCTTGCTGGTAAATATTATCGGGTATTCCTCATCAAAGGTCCTTTCAAACTCTTGAATGATGTTACCTTCCAACTCTTTCTTGAAACAGTTGTGTATCTTTATCATCAGATCGTCGTAGTTATCAAGATTGGTCTTTGCTATATAATCATAAGCCCCGAACTTTATGCACTTAACTATCGTATCCATATCAGAGGAGTTGGAGAGTATTATCACCGGCAGTGTGCTGTTGGACCTTTTGAACTCTACAAGCAGATCTATACCTGTTTTCTTGTCCCGAAGGTCTACGTCAACTATAGCTAGTGATATGTCGTTATCCTTGTATGCTTTGAGGGCAGCTTCGTAGTTCTCTGCCTCAACAACTCTATATTTTTTAGCAAGGATGGTCTTAAGGGCTTCTCTAGTAATAAAATCATCATCTACCACCAGGATCAACTTTTCCTTATCCATTCACACCTCCGTTCTTATATATAAAAGAATAAAGCTTATTAAGGTCCAGTGGCTTAGGAATATAATCCACTTTGTATTTATTTATTAGTTCATTAAGATCTTTGTCTAGAAAGCGGTTTGTATGTATCCCAACCATTATTTTCCTGTCAATTTTAGCAACAGCTTCTACATAATCAAAACCAGTGCCATCATCGCCAAGATCAAGATCTACCAAACTGTGTGTTATATTTTCCTTTCTTGTAAGCTCAACAGCCTCCTTTACCGAACCAGTATCTGATACATTTATTTTTACAGGCCCATCAATGCCTTCTATTAGTGTCCTCATGGCCCCTCTATATAGATCGTCATCTTCCAACAAGAGCAGCCTTACTGAATCAATATTTGGCAGGTATATAACACACTCAACACCTGTTTCATCTTCCTTATTTCTAATACTTACCATCCCATTATGCATAGATATTATCCTATAAACAAATGCTAGCCCAAGCCCAACTCCTTTCTTTTTACCTTTAGTGAAAAAAGAATCAAAAACTTTAGCAACATCCTCCTGCTCAATCTTAGGCCCATTATTAGATATACTTATTTCAAAGAACTTTTTATTATTAATAATTGTTCCTTTTGAAATTATTTTTATTTCACCTGTGACATCACCTTTGCTGTTACTTATTGCTTCTACAGCGTTTTCAATAATATTAGCCAAACACCTAACAAGTTTTTGTTCGTCACAAAGAACAACCATACTACTATCAAACTCACTACTTATTTTTATATTATTTATATCTCCAGAAACCTGTTCAATTGCCTCATCAACTAATCCTGTTAGAACACACGGTTTAATATCCATAGAGCTACTCTTATTGGTCTCTATAAGGTCAGACAGCATACTCTCTACACTCTTTATGGACGTCTCTACTTCTTGCTTTGCTCTTTCCAGCTTATTAGGATCCGAACTAAAAAAGTTAAAAGTTGAAAGCAAAAGCTTTATTTGTGAAAAAGGACGCCTAATATCATGGGCCATGAACTGAGCCTGCTTTGCAAGAATCTCTGCTTCTTTAAGCTGATTTATCTGTCTATTCTTATCTGCTATTTCATCTAGTTCCTGTATTTTAGAGTGTTCTAATGTAGCCCCCTCAACTACAAGAGCTTCTATAGGAGTTATGAGATCGTCCCTTATCCTTTTACGAATGAACTGCAGAAATACAAGCATGAACAAACTGAAAGCAACGAACATCGACAACATAAACAGCATCGATCTTAGACCCTGTAGAACTGGAAAATAAAAATAAAACACAAATTGAGGGGTACCTTTTGGAGAAATAACCACCAAGTCCTCATTAAACCCAGCCTTTTGAGGCTTGTTACAATCAAATTTAGCCAATGTAGGATAAGATGTAATAAGCTCATCTTTCTCACAAAAGAAGATCATTTTTGCATTCATGTCATGAGTAATGACATCCAGGGTAGTTTCTATTATTGGCCTATCATTGTTTAATATACCAAGATTTGCTATTGCTATAAGCCTTTCTATCTCTTCTCCTCTTTTCTTTACCTGCAGGTGGCGTATTTCTATTATGTACAATATCTGAAAAATTATTACCAATGACAAGATTATAAGAACTGGTATGTTCGCATATATATTGAACCATGATTTTAACGATCGTATTTTCAAGCAACTTCTCCTCTATTGAACTGGCTCAAATATATCTAGAGAATATGACTCTCTATTTCTAATATTTGAAGAAACTTTTATCTTGTCGCTCCTATAAGCAACAACACCTTGGCTAAAACCTATATGAACAAAAGGAACTTCCTCCAATACTAGTCTTGAAACTTTTTTGTAATGATTATTAACTTCATTTCTATCAAGCAACGATCGGCCTTCTTCTAGCTTTTTTTCTATACGAGCTCTTCTTAATATTGCCGTGGAATGAGATCCTCTTTCACCTAGAATATGGTACAAATTGTCTGGATCTCCATTAGCAGTACTTGCTCCTCCAACAATCATATCTGGA
>JAKLHL010000177.1 GCA_022710165.1 Bdellovibrionales bacterium
TGTTGTCACAGCAGGCGTGCTGGTATTTCCCTTTTTTCTCATATAAGTCGCTGTTATCCATTATCTCATCTATATTGAGCCCTATACCATCAAAGTACTCTTCTGCAGTTTCAGCTATGTCGACTTTCTTGTAGTAGTTGTCCAGGTCTATTGAATATATTTGAGGGGCTTCCTGGAAATACCTGTTCTGATAATGCCATGGTTCAAGTTTGTTTACAGGCACGTTATATTTTTTTGAGAGAGCAAGGTCTATTTCTTGCTTTAATTTCATGTAAGCTGGCCTTGTTAGTACATCAAGCTCGTTGAATAATTTTTCTATCTCTGCAGGGTCCTGTTCATTCAGCTTCAGCATCATTTGATGGTAATTCTTGAAGCCCAGTTCCCTTGCAGCCTGGTTCCTCATCAAGACCAATTTTTTAACGTCGGAGGCGACTACCGGGCCAATAGCCTTGCTTGCCGACCATGCAGCTTCAAGCTCTTTGCTGTCTGCGGAATTCTTGAGGAGGTCCTCTATTTGATTGTCGGTGAGTTCCTTGCCGTTAACCTTGGCCCTGAACAAAGAGAACTTGTTCTCTATCTCTGTCTGGAGCTTTATCATTTTTTCCAGCTTCTTAGGGTCGATTTGATTGGCAGTATAAAGGTTGCTGATAAGGTCCAGTCTGCGTTTTAGATCAGGGTCTTTTTTAACGTCGGCACAAGTCTTCATTTCCTTTATCTTTTTATAATCATCCTTGTTGGAGTATATCGACACAAGTTCAACCTGAAGCTCTGAAGACCTATTGTAATCAGATTCTTTCCCCGAGATCTTTGCCTTGTAAGAAGCCCCAGCGGCATTTTTATATGCCGGATCGACCTTTGCCTCGAATGCACTAATGAAGCTTACCAGATCATCCTTACAATTCTTTGCGTACAAACTAGAAACCCCTGCCATAGATAAAACAACAAGACATAAGAACTTTTTCATTTAAAAAGCCTCCGATAAGATCTTTCATGCAGATTATAATATACCTATATCAGCGAAATTGCCATTCTGAAAATAAGCGTTAATGACAGTGCTGTTATCACACTTATGGTCGACCATCCTATGATGTTGGTCGCTCTACTGTTCTTGTATTTTCCCATGATGTCTACCTTATTCACCATTATCATCATACAGATAAGCACGATCGGCAATAGAACTCCGTTAAGGACCTGTGACCATATTGTTATGGTTATAAGGGGAGCGTTCGGTATGAGTATGATCCCTACAGATATAGCCATAATGGCAGTAAATAAGAAATAGAACGTAGGAGCTTCCTTTAGTTTCTTGTCAACTCCAGCCTCAAAGCCAAAGGCCTCGCAGATGTAGAAAGAGGCAGCTATCGGCAGTATGGCCGCAGAGAACAAAGAGGCTATGAAAAGCCCGAAGCCGAACACATATGATGCCATCAACCCTGCAAGAGGCTTAAGGGCCATGGCGGCATCTTTAGCCTCGTTGATCTGTATCCCTTCTTTGTGGAGCGTAGCACCACAAGAGACCATGATGAAGAACGCTACGACTATGGTTATTATGCATCCTATCATCACATCAGCCAGAACGAACTTGTAGTGTTTTACCCTTAATCCTTTCTCTATAACTGCTGACTGCATATAGAACTGCATCCATGGCGCAATTGTCGTACCTACTATTCCCATTACCATGCCTATATAATTAAAGTCGCTGTATACCGTCGGCATTACTATAGCTGACCCTATCTCTTTCCAATCGGGCTTTGCCATTACCGCAGAGACCACGTATGCAAGAAGGAAAAGACTGAAGATAAGGAATATCTTCTCGGAGCTTTTATATGTACCCTTTACCACGATGAGCCATACTATTATTGCACAGGCGGGTACTGATATGTACTTATTGATACCGAAGATCTTCATGCTTCCTGCAATACCTGCAAACTCAGTAGCTGTATTTCCTATATCTGCAACTATCAAAGCAAGGAATATGAAAAAGGTTATCTTTACGCCGAAGTTCTCTCTTATTAGGTCTGCAAGGCCCTTACCAGTGACAACACCCATCCTTGCGTTCATTTCCTGTACTACGTAAAGGACTATTAGTGAGGGTATTAGCGTCCACAGCATGTTGTAGCCATAGAGCGCACCTGCCACAGAATAAGTGGTTATGCCTCCAGCATCGTTATCCACGCTTCCTGTTATTATGCCTGGTCCAAGAACGCTCAGGAATACGGCAAGACTGCCGAACCAGACCCTGAACCTGGACCTCATTTCCATTTCCTCATTAAGAATTCTACAACGTCGTCAACTGTTATTATGCCTTCAAGCTCTCCGCCTTTTTGGACGACAGGCATGGTCAAGAGGTTGTATTTAGAGAAGAGCTCAGCGACTTTTTTAGCTTTTTCCTCTGGGTCCACCACTACCGGTTTTTTATTCATTATTTCACCAAGTGATCTGTGGCCCGGGGATATGAGCATTTCTCTGAGGGATACAGTACCTACGAGTTTTGAGTTATCAACTATGAAAGCATCATATACTGTCTCTATGTATTTATCCTGGGAAGCTTTTATGAGTTCCTGGACTGCCGTAACGGCCATCATGGTAGGTGGAAAACTCAGGTATTCAGTGGTCATCAATCCGCCGGCTGTGTCGTCCTCATATTCCAAGAGCTCAGTGACGGTCTCGGCGTCCTCTGTCTCCATTTGATTGATGATCTCCTGGGCCTTTTCTTCCTGCATGTCCCCGAGGATGTCTGCCGCTTTGTCCGGTGCCATCTCTTCAAGTATGTCCGCTGCCCTTTCCTCGTTCTGAACGACAAGGAGTTCCTGGGTGGTCTCAGTATCGGTCTCGCTAAGGACCTTTGCAGCTACTTCATCAGGTATCTGGTCGAGGAGGTTTTTTCTCTGCTCATAATCGAGTTCCTCTATCATTGCCGCTATATCTGAAGGATTGAGCTTCTTGAAGTTCTCTTTGGTAACAGTAAGCTTAATTGTATCGAGCCTGTTCTGCGGTAGTACTGGATGCACGTATTCCCAAGAGATGAACTTGTTAGAATATATGCTTATGCCCCTTGGGCTTATGGAGTGCAGTACCTTGTCTAGGGCGCGGTCAAGGCCAAGTCTCCTTAATATCCCTCTGTAGCCTATATCAACGTCGGTTACGTTAATGTCGGAGCCGGTCCTTAGCATTCTTATGTCGTTTACCCTTATGACCTTAGCTCCGTTAAAGTCCACTATCTGTCTGTCGAACACCGACTCTTTAAGTGCGAGTGTGTTCTCCATCAACTCAGTCTTAATGCTGCTTATGCTTTTTAGGTCTGACCTTAACACTACGGCGTCAGAGAAGAGCGATTCAGGCTCTATGTTGCTTATAGGGATGTCTTTTGTCCTTTTCCCGTGTTTTATCCTTACAGCCAGAGCTTTAGGATAAACTGGCGTGGTGCTTACGATGATATCTTCAAGTATTCCTGACTTTTTTTTATTGGGGCCGAGGACTGGTTTGCCTATG
>JAKLHL010000178.1 GCA_022710165.1 Bdellovibrionales bacterium
GATGGGGCTTCTTCATGTGGTCATAACATCCGTTACAAGGGATGATCTTCCTGACGGAGGCTCATCACATTTTGCAGATACTATCAACAGCATAAGGTCGCTGCTACCCAAGGCCAGCATAGAGGTGCTTACCCCGGACTTTAAAGGTATAAGGTCTGACCTGGACAAGGTGCTTTTAGCAAGACCAGATGTATTTAATCATAATATAGAGACTGTAAGGTCTTTATCCAAACTGATAAGGCCGCAAGCTGATCATGACAGGTCGCTTGGTGTCCTTAAGTACGCCGCCTCAAAAGGCGCTCTGGTGAAATCTGGTTTTATGCTTGGGCTTGGTGAGACCAAGGACGAGGTCCTTGATACAATGAAGGAGCTTTTGAACAGCGGGGTTAAGATACTCACCATCGGACAGTACTTTAATCCAAAGGACCATCCGGTAGTAAAGCATTATAGCGACGCTGAGTTCGCAGAATTCGGTGAGTATGCTAAAAACTTAGGCTTTGACTATGTGTTCTCTGGGGTGTATGTAAGGAGCTCTTACATGGCATCGGAGGTATTTGGTAAAAGATGAAACCAGTTGCTGTATATCCGGGTTCTTTTGACCCGTTGACCAACGGACATATAGACATACTCCAAAGAGCTTTACCGTTCTTTTCAGTCCTTCATGTAATAGTTGCTGACAATGCTGACAAGAACACTCTTTTTTCCGTTGAGGAAAGGGTGGAAATGATAAAAGAGGCTACCAGCAGGGAAAAGAACATAGTGGTGACATCGTTCAAAGGTCTGGTCGTTGATTATGCAAAAAAAGTAAAGGCCCATGCGATAGTGAGAGGCTTAAGGGCTGTCAGCGACTTTGATTATGAGTTCCAGCTTGCCACCATGAATAGAAGACTGAATGCGGACATAGAGACTATCTTTTTCGCCACAAGAGGTAAATATTTCTATATAAGCTCATCGGCGATAAAGGATATAGCAAAGAACGGCGGTGACATATCTTCTTTTGTCCCAGCTGCCGTTGAACAGAAACTCCGTGAAAAATTTAAAAAATAATTAAGAGGTTCATTGATCATGAAGACAGCAAAATGGCTTGAAAGTATTACGCCTTCTCCAACTCTGGCGGTAAACCAGAAAGTTATAGAACTTAAGGCACAGGGGAAAAAGATAATCAGTCTTGTCGTTGGTGAACCTGATTTTGAAACACCTCAGCCAATAAAGGATGCAGTGTCTGAAGCGCTCAAAAAGAACCTTACCAGATATTCAGAGACAGAGGGTGTTAAGGCTTTCAGGGAAGCTATCTGCATGAAGTTAAAAAGGGACAACGGCGTTACTTATGACCCTTCTCAGATAATAGTGACCTGCGGGGCAAAGCAGGCGATATCCACTTCACTTGATGTAATGCTGGACGGGGGAGACGAAGTATTAGTCCCTGCTCCTTACTGGGTAAGCTATCCAGATATGGTAAAACTTGCCAGGGGCGTACCTGTATTTATCCCTACTAGTTCAGAGAGCAGATACAAGATAAGCACAAAGGACCTTGAAAAGTATACGACCTCAAAAACTAGGGCCCTCATACTTAACAATCCTTCTAATCCTACCGGCGTTCTTTATACCGGCGAGGAACTTTTGGAGATATCAAAATGGTGCTTGAACAAGGGCGTGATAGTCATAGCTGATGAGGTCTATGAAAGGATAGTTTTTTCAGGCAGGAAATTCGTGAGTGTTGCAAGTCTTTCTAAGGATATATTCGAGAATACGGTCACAATAAACGGGCTCTCAAAATCCCACTGCATGACCGGATGGCGTATGGGTTATGCCGCTGGTCCTGAAAAGATAATAAAGGCCATGAAGAAATGTCAGTCACATCTTTTATCTCATATCCCAACATTCCTCCAGCACGCAGGCGTAGTTGCCCTGAACGAGGATTCATACATAGCTCCGATGGTGAAAGCTTATGAAGAAAGGGTCAATACTTCTGTTGAACTCATAAAGCAGTATATGCCTTTATCCACCTGTGTGGTCCCTGACGGTGCTTTCTACCTTTTCCCGACCATAGATAAATACTTTGGAAAGTCATACAACGGCAAGACCATGAAGGACTCCATAGATATAGCGACCTTTATACTTGAGGACGCTAACGTCGCAGTTGTACCTGGTGCTGCTTTTGGCATGGACGGTAATATAAGACTTTCTGTAGCCACATCTCTTGATCAGATAAAAGAAGGTATCAAAAAGATCGGCGAAACGCTCGGTAAACTCAAATAATACTGCGACAAACTATTGTCACAATACATGCTTTTTTCTTCTACTTTGTAGAGGAATGTCCGATTATTAAAGCATGATACATATAAGTGACTCACAGATGAAGGAAATAGAATACATCATTCATCAGTCCATGAATGGCCTGCACGTTCTATTCGATAACGATACCATAAAAAGGTTCTGTGCAGGTGCCGGCGGTGATGATGACATCTTTGATGAGGGTAGGGCGCGTCAGACAGAGAAACTGGTCGAGATATTCATGTCGACACCTACCATAACTGCACGCAAGCAGCTCTTCAAGAGCCTTAGTGAAGATGAACAGAGTATCCTGATCAGGACCTACTTTAATATAGTAGAGAACAACATCCTTAACTCAAGAAGGATGCTTAACTAGCTCAGCATTGTTTTTGCGATAGCCCGCTCCATAACGAAAAAGCCCCGCTGGAAAACCAGCGGGGCTTTTTACATTCTTTTATTAGGGGGAAACCTTACAAAGAATGATTTTTTAGTTCCCTATTTTTAACCCTTATTGATACAGAGGTCAATCTCTCTGAGCATAAAATTAAGTCTTTTTTTAAGCGACTCTAACTTATTGATATTATTTATCAAACTATCCACACCCTCTTCGTGACGATAATTGTCACTTTCTAAGTTGTGATACAAATTTGTCACTTGGTTCTCACTTTTAACTGCAGCCATTTTGAGAATTACCCCCATGTTTTCTTGAACTATCTATAATGATCATTGCAAGGGCTATGCCATTTATATCTTTAGGTTAATTGCAGTGATTCTTGGTGTTTAAAGCGGGTATACAAGGCCATTTTAGTGACAAAAAAAAGCCAAGTGACAAAAAGAGGCACTAGCAATTCTTTGTGGTCATTTAAATGGCGAAAATATTTATCAGTTTTGTTTGACAAAAGGGGTATATATAGGGCCTTATGTTTTTGGTACTTTGATCTTTGAAATCGGGGGTGAGCAGGTTTCGACGTGTCCAGTTGATTCTGTAGCCGCATGCCGAGGTTCCGGATGGCCTCGTAAAAAATCCGGGTTTAATTAATTGGCGAAAATTTCGCTCTAGCTGCTTAATTTACTAGGTAGCCGTTCTGCCCCTCTTTGACCGAGGGAGGAAGCAGGGCGCAAACACTTCGGTCTGGTCGTGACAGGTTTGTCTGTACCTGGTAGCGACGAGATTTAAACAGACCTGTC
>JAKLHL010000179.1 GCA_022710165.1 Bdellovibrionales bacterium
AAGGACAGGAAAGATAGCAAGAGAACTTCAACAGGATGATATAGACGGTGGAAAATATGTATCTCAGTACGGTGTTGCTGCAGGCGGCGGGTCCGCTTACGGAGAGGACAACGATGGGACTTCCGGTGGCTCTGGGGGAGCTGGCGGTTGCGGTACCATCTCTACAGGTTCTGGTAGCAGCGGCGGAATGGGTGGAACAATAGCAATGATGTTACTACCGCTCCTTGCTCTTGGAGTACTAAGGAACAGAATAGCTTTACAGACTAATCGCTAATAACTTTCTTGGCCAATTTATCTGCCATTTCGTTATACTTTACGCCGCTATGGCTCTTTACTTTTACCCAGTGTATCTTGACACCCAAAGACCTTACATAGTCACGGTACTTTTGCGTTAAAGGCAGTTTTGCCTTCCAGGCACCTGTTACCCATTCTCTCACACCGGCGTAATCATAGTATATTGTTATCTCTTTTATATCCTGTTCCACACACCAAAAGAGCGTCTGCTCCACGGCCTTTAGTTCTCCTGCCACCTGTCGTGTGCCCTGCACTTCATCATCATCCAAGGCACCTGCGAACTCTCCGTAGAGCTTTCCACCCTTAAGTATTACCGTAGCCCAGCCTACCCGGCCGTCCATCCAAGAACCATCGACGTAGGCTTCTATCAAGGTCATCTGTTAAGCAATTCCTTTCCTCTGTAAACAGGCTTCTGCCCCTTGCGGGTCATCTCTTCCTCTATTCTTAGAAGCTGATTATATTTTTCTATTCTATCTGTTCTAGAAATAGAACCTGTCTTTATCTGACCATTACCAACTGCGACCGCAAGATCAGCGATAGTAGAGTCAGAGGTCTCTCCAGAACGATGTGATATAACGGCGGTGTAGCCGTTCTTGAACGCAAGTTTTATAGCAGAGATGGTCTCTGTGAAAGAACCTATCTGGTTCAGCTTTATGAGTATGGAGTTAGCGGCTTTTTCATCTATACCACGCTGCAGCCTCTCTATGTTCGTAACGAAAAGATCATCCCCTACTATCTGAAGCCTTGAGCCCATGAGTTCCCTAAACTTTTTCCAGCCGTCCCAGTCATCCTCAAAGAAACCGTCCTCTATGCTGACTATAGGATATTTCTCACACAGGCCCTGATAATAGTGGGCGAGTTCCTGTGATGTGAGGTCTTTACCGTCTATATTGTATTTACCGTCCTTGTAGAACTCAGAGGATGCGGCATCTATTGCAAACACTATATCCTTTCCAAGTTTGTAGCCTGCATCAGCTACGGCCTGAGAGATGTACTTTAATGCAGTCTCGTTGCTTGGAAGACTTGGGGCAAAACCACCCTCATCGCCGACTGAAGTAGCAAGACCATTTGATGCCAGGACTTTCTTAAGAGCGTGGAAAACTTCTGAACCTGCCCTTAAAGCCTCTGCAAAAGTATCAAAACCCACAGGCATTATCATGAATTCCTGTATATCGACGTTGGTGTCAGCGTGTGATCCGCCGTTAAGTATGTTCATCATAGGTACAGGGAGTTTTGGGGTCATACCGCTGAACTCGTTCTTGTTTATGAATTCCCAAAGTGACATTTTATTCTCTAGGGCCTGCGCTTTAAGAACACCCAAAGAAACTGCTAATATCGCATTTGCACCGAGTTTGCTCTTGTTCTTTGTGCCGTCCATCTCAAGCATTATCGCGTCGCATTTCTTATAATCAGCGTCCATACCCTTAAGCTTTGGAGCTATAATGGTATTAACGTTAGAAACTGCCTTTTTAACACCCTTTCCAAGATATCTTGACTTGTCTCCGTCCCTGAGCTCTAAAGCTTCGTGACTACCGGTTGAAGCTCCGCTTGGAACCGCCGCCCTTGCCCACACTCCGCTCTCCAAATAGATATCAGCCTCTACAGTTGGATTTCCCCTTGAATCGAGTATCTCCCTTGCAATTATCTCTTTTATCTTAGACATAAATATACCTCCGTTTTTTTAAAGACTCATCATTTTGATCATATTGTCATAACGTTGCTGTATCTCTTTTATGGTAGCTGTTTTTATCCTCTCTATGCCAAAGCCCTCTACCGTAAAAGAAGCCGTGACAGCACCATAGATCATAGCTTTCTTTATTTCCTTGAACGAATTGTAGTCCTTGCTTGTGGCAAGATAGCCAGCAAAGCCTCCTGCAAAAGTATCGCCGGCACCAGTAGGATCTATAACTGTGCTAAGAGGATATGCAGGCACGAAGAAAAGGTCTTCACCTTCCCTGTAAACAAAAGAACCGTACTCGCCTCTTTTTATGACCAGCGTTTTTGGTCCCATTGCAAGCACCTTTTTAGCGGCCTTATTTATGTTAAGCTCACCGGATATCATCCTAGCCTCGTTCTCATTTATTATGAATATATCGGTAGCTTTCAATACCTGTTTTAATTCTTCGAGGTTGTTCTGTATCCAAAAATTTATAGTATCACATATCACTAGCTTTGCGCCTTTGGCCTCTTTAATAGCGTGAAGCTGTTTGTCCGGCCTAAAGTTAGCCAAGAAAAGTATCTCGCATTTTTTTGCATCGTCGTTGAATTCCGGTTCATAATCCGGGAGTATGTTAAGGTGTGTTTCAAGGGTCTCAGCCTCGTTCATACAACCTTCATACCTTGCCACCCAGTGAAAGCTCTTTCCCTCTACCCATTCGGTGTTGCTGGTAGCAATACCTCTTGAGTTCATGTACTCTATGTGTTCTTTCGGAAAATCGGAGCCTAGTATAGAGGAAAGTTCAACTTGGGTAAAATTACACGCTGCTAAAGAGAAAAAATTAGCCGATCCACCAAGGATCTTCTCCCTTTTTCCAAAAGGTGTTTCTAGAGTGTCAAAAGCCATCGTGCCTGCAACAAGGATAGTTCTTTTCATTTTTTAGTTCTTCCTTTTTATGTATTTTCCTATCAAAAGCTCAAGTTTTGAGTAAGTATCACGAGGTATCTTGTCGTGAGCGGTCATAACGGCGTTGTTAAGCGCCCTTTCGCAAGAACAGTCCTCCAGCTCAGACCACTTCTGCACGATCAAAGGCAGTGCGTCCTTTATTATGGCCTTGGCTTTAACGACGTTGCTGGTCATGGTCCTTACCACGTCCTCTACAGTAACGTGAGCCTCATCCTCTTTCCAGCAGTCATAATCGGTTGAAAGTGCCATTATGCCGAAGTGCATCTCAGCCTCTCTGGCAAGCTTATATTCAGGACATGCGGTCATTCCAATAACGTCCACACCAAGCTGTCTATAAACGTTAGATTCGGCCTTTGTAGAGAACTGAGGGCCCTCTATGGTTATATATGTACCGCCGGCATAAGTCTTTCCCTTACCCTCGCCAGCCTTCTTTAAGACGCCATTAATTATGGGGCAAACTGGATGTCCAAGAGGAACATGGGCC
>JAKLHL010000018.1 GCA_022710165.1 Bdellovibrionales bacterium
CACCGAGCAGCGTTTTGTTCATGATCACGTTCTTTAAACTCATTCCAATATCCCTCCTAGTTATACTAATAAACAATAATACCTACTACTTACTAAGCAATCTCCGTGCCAAAAAAATATTTATTAATATCAACTATTTAAATAAAAGCTAAATGCTCGGGCACAGTACTTTTGCACCAAATGGTACAAAGTTTTATCCCTCTAAAGAGCCCAATAAGCGCCAAAAACCCTTTAAAACAATGAATTGCACCTCAAGGTACACAACTTTTGCTTTGCGAAAGGCTAAAACAATGTCTATTCTATTCAAGATGTCAGACAGAAGATCAATAAAAAGAGCCTTACTCATATTTAGCGGTGGCACCTTTTTAAGCAGGATAACCGGCCTGATAAGGGACATAACCGCAGCCGCTTTCTTTACAAGCAGTGAAAACGACATCTGGGTCGTGGCCTTCAGGATCCCTAACCTTTTGAGAGGCATACTCGCTGAAGGTACAACCAACATGGCCGTGGTGCCTGTGCTAACCGATGCGCTCAAAGAAAGCAAAGAAAAGGCCATAAGGGTATCAAACTCAATCTTCACGACGTTCTTTATAATACTATCAGTTGTTACCATACTCGGTGTCATCTTCACCCCTCAAATAGTTAACTTAATAGTCTCTGATTTTGACAAGGTGCCGGGCAAACTGCAAACGACGATAAACCTTACAAGGATAATGTTCCCATACATCCTTTTGATAGGCCTTACTGCCTTTTGCATGGGGTCGCTTAACAGCATAGGACATTTCTTTGCATCGTCGATACATCCAGTTTTTCTTAATGTTTCTTTGATAATTTTTGCTTACACGAGTTATCTTTTCCACCCAAGGGTGTCTGCAATAGCATGGGCTGTAATTGTAGGAGGTATTTTCCAGCTATTGATACACATACCGTACCTTAGAAAATATGACTTCATGCCTCACTTTACGACGAACTTTGAGAAGAAAGAACTTTTAAAGACCTGGAAGCTCTTCGCTCCCTCGTTGCTGAGCATCTCTGTGGTCCCTATAACCGTAATGATGAACACATACTTTGCTTCCATAGTAGGACCTGGAACCATAAGCCACTTTTTCTGGTCAGACAGGCTGGTACAGTTCCCCATAGGTATATTCGCTGTGGCACTGGGAACAGCTATACTGCCAGTACTCTCAAGGTGCGCCGATGACCATGAGAAACTTAAAAGTAATTACTCATATGCTTTCAAGATCTGTGTTCTTTTCCTCCTGCCTGCTACGGCAGGATTGATGGCGATATCACTGCCTCTAGTAAAGGTCGGGTTCCAGCACGGCAATTTCAATTGGGCAGATACTGTTAGCACTTCATCGTCGCTGTTCGTCTTGATGCTTACCTTGCTCCCATCAGGCATAATAAGGATAACAGTACCGCTTTACTACTCCATGAAGGATTCTCTAAGACCTGCAATATTCTCTCTGATAGGATTGACCATTAACATCATCATCTGCTTTACGACCGTTCACAAGATAGGCATCATAGGCATTTCTTTTGCAGTTTCAGCGGCGAGCTGTTTGAACGCAAGCCTGCTCCTTATATATTTTTCAAAGAAGTATTCAAAATTAAGGCCGATAGATTTTTCATTCCTGGGCAAGATGATCTTTATATCAGTAATGACTTTCATAGGCGCATACATAGTCGTATATCTTAGGGACTGGAGCATCAGGGGTGAGTTCATGCTTGATGCGATATATCTTGTTTGCGCGGTCGGACTTGGGTTCACTTTTTTTGCGGTCAGCACCCTGCTCTTAAAGGTAAGACAGGATATACAAAAACCTTAGTTTCAGCTTCTTATTATGTTAAGGATGGAATCCCTTAGCTCTTCCATCTTTTTCTTGTCATAGGCTTCACAATTAAGTCTTAACAAAGGCTCCGTATTGCTCTTCCTTATGTTCGCCCACCAGTCCTTGGCCACAAAACTTATGCCGTCTATTTCCAATATCTCGTCGCACTTTTTATCAAAGACCGCACGGACCTGTTTAATTTTTGCGTCAGGGTCAGCCACCTTTGAATTGATCTCTCCGCTTATATAATAGGCGCTGGTCTCTTCCATGGCCTTTTCAAGGCTGATATTATAGTCGCTGAGAACTTTAAGCAGTATCAGCGTGGTAAGGTTGCCTGAGTCAAAATAAGCATCCTTGTACTTGAAGTAATAATGTCCGCTCACTTCTCCGCCGAACTCAGCCCCTATCTCTTTCATGAAAAGCTTTGCAAAGGCATGACCGACCTTTCCCATCCTGGAACTACCGCCCATTTTCTCTACAGTGTCCTTTACATATCTTGAGCATCTTACATCGTAAGCTATTATGGCCTTTGGATGTTTTTTAAGGACCTCTTTTGCCAAAAGACCGAGGATAAAATCGCCGCTGCAGAACTTACCCTTGCCGTCAACAAAGAAAGCCCTGTCAACGTCGCCGTCAAGTCCTACACCTACATCCGCCCCGACCTCCCTTACCTTGGCCTCAAGATCTTTCCTGTTATGTTCTTCTAATGGATTTGCCTCATGATTAGGGAAATTACCGTCGGGTTCAAAAAAGAGCGGAGTTACCTTTAAAGGTGAACCCGCCAAAAGTTTTGGGATTATCAAACCGCCCATGCCGTTCCCAGCGTCTATAACTACTGACAATGGCTTTAATTCGCTCGGTTTCACGAACGAATGCATGAACTTAATGAACTCGTCCAAGAGGTCCACTTTCTTTAACGAACCAGGTTTTGTATTATTAGAGAAAGAACCGTTCCTTACCACAGTCTCTATATCTGCAAGTCCGCTCTCTATGCCGATAGGGACCGCATTCTTTCTTGTGAACTTAAAACCATTATATTCCTTAGGATTATGGGATGCTGTCACCATTATGGCCCCGTCAGTCCCAAGATTTATGGATGCAAAATAGAGCATATCCGTACTTGCAAGGCCTATGTCCGTAACGTCGGCGCCTGAGTCCCTGAGCCCTTTTATAAGGCTGTCCCCCAGCGGCCCAGAGGATTCCCTCATGTCACGGCCCACAGCGACGGTCTTAGCCCCAAGATAATATACAAAAGCCCTGCCTATCTTGTAAGCAAGGTCCTCATCTATGTCCTTTTTGTAAAGTCCTCTAACATCGTATGCCTTGAACGGATGAGCCATCTATCTGTACCTCCAGGGGCTTTTTATATCCTTTTATCTATAGTTGACAAGTACTTAAAGTTTTTGATAAAGTGGGCGCGGTCTTAAAGGCTAGTAAATCATTTGGAGGATTTTATATGGGAAAGGGAAACAACACTGCCGAGAACATGAACAGAGGCAAATTAACGGTTAAATGCCCTGCCGCTAACTGCGGAAAGGATATGGAACTTGTAAAAGCTAAAGGCGCTTCTGGCGGCGGTATGTACCTTGTATGCCCAACTTGCGGCAACAGGATCAAGTACACAAAAGGCGTTTACAAGAACTACGAATACTATACAAAGATCTGACGCTGTAGTGCTATCAAACTTTTATGGATTTTCTTTTTTCTGAAGATTTCAAGAAAGAGGTCAAGGTCTATAATCTTAAGTACAAGTGTATTGACTGCGAGCACTTTAACGAACCAGAACAAAAATGCTCTTTTGAATACCCGATAGAACAGCACCACTACTTCTACATAATGGACTACGGCAACAAACACACCCCGCGCTTTTCTTTCTGCAAGCACTTCGAGATCAACGAATAACACACAACTAGAGCCTGAGCATAAAGTTAATATAATAGTGTGCAAGAAACTAAAAAGATTTTTCGAAACCATCGCGCAGCGTAGCGTGGGGCCGAGCTAGCGCAGGGTTCACGCGAAGCGAGTCGTAGGCGGCTGCGTTAGCAGAACGCCGAGGTTGAGAAAAGTCTTTTTAGTTTTTTGCACACATCTAATTTTACTTTAAGCAGAGCTTAACTACGTCGTTCATATCCTTAACGAACAGGAACTTTACCTTGCTCTTTATCTTTTCTGGGATGTCCCTAAGGTCTTTTTTGTTCTCTTCAGGGAGTATTATCCTCTTAACATTGTTCCTTACTGCTGCGATGACTTTCTCTTTAATACCACCTACAGGGAGGACCTTCCCGACTATGCTAAGTTCTCCCGTCATGGCAAGATCAGGAGCGACCTTTTTATTTAGAGCAACACTTATGAGCGAAAGACACATCGTTATTCCTGCAGAAGGGCCGTCCTTTGGCACAGCGCCTCCAGGAATATGAAGGTGCACCTCGTTCTCATCAAAGAATTTTGCACTGCCTTTTCTGTGGATGGAGACCCATTTTTTAGCATAAGTATATGCTATCATTGCTGATTCTTTCATTACCCCGCCAAGCTGACCGGTATATTTAAAGTCGCCTTTTTGGGCCTCTATGGAGCTTGCCTCAACAAAGAGGACATCTCCACCATAAGCAGTCCATGCAAGACCGGTGACGACGCCAGGGACATCTATGCGGCGCTTACTCTCATCGCTGAACTTGTGGGCGCCAAGATATTTTTCTATGTTCTTGGCGTTAAAGTCCAAGGCCTTCTTTTTGCCGCCTTCTGCAACGCTCATTGCCGTCTTTCTCATCAGCGACGACACACTCTTTTCAAGAAGTCTTATCCCTGGGTCCCTTGCATACTTATCTATGATGAGCTTTACGACCTCTCTTGAAAGCGTAAAGTCGCTCTTTTTAAGACCGTGCTTCTTTAAGAGCTTCGGTATCAGGTATTTCTCGGCGATGGTTATCTTTTCTTCCATTATATAGCCCGGGAACTCTATCAACTCCATCCTGTCATACAGCGCCGGTGGTATGGTATCTATTGCGTTCGCGGTACATATAAAAAGTACCTGTGAAAGATCAAAACCCACATCAAGATAGTGGTCAACAAAGTTAAAGTTCTGCTCAGGGTCCAAGACCTCAAGCAGCGCCGCTGCAGGGTCGCCTTGAAAACTTATGCCGAGTTTGTCCACTTCGTCCAGCATCACCACCGGATTCTTTGTACCGACCCTTTTCATGCCCTGCATGATCTTGCCCGGCATGGAGCCTATATAGGTCCTTCTGTGGCCTTTTATCTCTGCCTCATCCCTCATACCGCCGAGGCTGAAACGGTAGAACTTCCTGTCCATGGCCTCTGCGATGGCTAGGCCAAGAGATGTTTTTCCAACCCCCGGAGGTCCGAGGAATAAAAGGATGTTCCCTTCATACTTTTCATTTAACCTTCTTACAGCGAGGTATTCCAGTATCCTCTCTTTTACCTTATCAAGGCCATAGTGGTACTTGTCCATCACGGACCTTGCTTTCTTTATATCAAGGCTGTCCTTACTCATGTTCTTCCATGGAAGGGTCACGAGCCAGTCTATGTAATTCCTGGTCACTGAATATTCAGGAGAGGCCTCTGGTATCATGGCAAGCTTTTCAAGCTCTTCATTGACGACCTTTGCGCCCTCTTCGCTGATACCGCTTTCCTTGAACTTTTCCTTAAGCTTGCTTATGTCTAGTGATTTTTCGTCCTGCTCATAGCCGAGCTCCTTCTTTATTACCTTTAGCTGTTCCTTTAGGAAGTAGTCCCTCTGCATGGCAGAGATCTTGTCGTTAACCTCTTTGGTTATCTTGCTCTGCAGTTCGCTTACTTCCTGTTCTTTCTTGAGGTAGGTCAGGAGCATCCTGAACCTTTCTTTAACGTCGACCACCTCAAGGTACTTTTGCGCCGCCTCTGGCTCAAGCCCTATGGTAAAAGTTATCAGGTCGGCCATCATCCCAAGTGTTGGAACGTTTATCATGGCAAGCCTTAATTCGTCGCTGAATACTGGATTGGTCTGTGAAAGTGATTTAACTATGGACCTGACGGAGCGGGAAAGCGCATCCATCTCTATGTCCTTTGTGATGACATCCTCCATATATTCAACTTTAGCGACTATGAAAGGTGTATCCTTTATGAACTGCTCGACCTTGAACCTCTTTGCACCCTGAAGCAGTACACTGGTGCCTCCGTCAGACATATTTATCTTCTTTAGTATCTTTGCCGTAACTCCGACAGAATAAAGGTCTTTTATGCTCGGGTTCTTGGAACCGGCCTTTGTCATTATAAGCGCTATGTGCCCCGTCTGGCTCATCGCTATCTCTACCGCCTTGACCAGGGTACCTGGAGGCAGGATTATGGGTGCCACAAGGCCAGGGAATACCGGAGCGTTGTTAAGATGTATGACCGGGAGCGTGGTAGGAAGTATGCTCCCCGCTTGAGCCAAGACCTTTTCGCCACGGCCTATCTTGTTCGTACCTTCTTTTTTTTCTTCATCAAACATTGACTTATATCCCCTCTCAGCAATAATATATTATCATGTCATTACTTCTGTACCTTATCCTATTACCCTATTCTTTTGGAAATTCAAGTTCCTGTTTGGATAAAGTACCTCTGTACTTGAATCTGCCTAAAGACACTTTGTATACCTACAAAAATTCCGTAACAGCAACGACTTGGACGAACGAAGGAGAAAAGACCGTTAACACCAAGGCCATAAACTTTAGGTCCTTGAGCCATCCGATGGACAAGACCCAAACAGGCTACGAAGTATATGAGGTCGTTATAGACAGTGTGGACCCTGACATAGCAGAATTCCTTGGTGTACCTCCGACAAGGCTCCCATGGTACAAATTCGAGCCTGCATATCCTACAGGGAAACTTGAGGACGACCCAAAAGGCGCCCCAGCCTTAATAAAGGCAGTAGACTGCGGCAAGGTCTTCAGCTCATCGAACAAAACAGAATCAGCTGACGGCTGGCTCATAATAGAGAAAGAATCGATAAACAAGATCATAGGTTTTGAAAAAAGAAAGATAGGCAAAACAAAGATAAGCCTGATAAGGATGGAAACAAGGAAACAAGTCGTCATAAAAGGCAAATATAAGGGCAAAGGAACCGAGTCCATAACCTATTACTTCGTTAACGGCACCGGCGAGCTTTTTGAGGAATTAAGGAAGTTCAACTATGAGTACCGAACAGGTTTTGGCACAAAAAGGATAACGCAATACACCTCTGGCGAATATGTCAAAAGGCTCGATAAAAAAGAAAAATATAAAAGGGCCGTACCATCCTTCCCTGAGCTGACAGCTAAAAAAGAGGCTGTTTCATACTTCACCGATCAGAATGGACTTTTCATACCTGTAACACTTAACTCCGTCCTTGAGCTAAAGATGTTCGTTGAACCGTTGTTAGCTAATTCCTTCATCGACTATGATTATTATCTAAAGAACTACGAAAGCACACCTAAAGACTACATGTACCCATTCGATGAATTGAGTATCGGAAAGAACGTGATAGGTAAACCTTCCATCGCCGTAAAAAAAGTACAATCCGGTGGCAAGACAAGCTACAAGATACCTGGAATAATAGGCAGTGACATACTTTCAAAAGGGACACTATACATCAATGACAAAAAGAGGATGCTCTCTTTTTATGAATCTTACGAGGACAAGCCAAAGAACGCCATCACCTTCGAAACATCCAAGGGTTATCCGATATTCGAGGTCATGGTCAACAATTCCCCCGTCAAAGCGACCATATCATTCGGGAGCGCAGAGCCGATAATATCAGAAAAACTTAAGGGCCTTTTGTCCTTGAGGACGAGGGAAATAGCCGTTTCAAAACCTGACTGTGAATCCTGCTTCATAAAGAAGGCTCAGGTGATAATAAGCCCGCCAGACAGGTCGTACTTTAAGACCGAGGTTGTAGTGGTAGACCTTGAAGGAATGCCTTATGACCTGATACTAGGGCTCGATTATATAAAGGAAAAAGAGATAACCATAAACTACAAGGGTAACTGGTTCACTATAGATTAGTTATACTGCCCGCACCTTCTCTTACGACGACAGCTTCCCCGGAACTAAAATCGATGACCGTAGTGTGACGTGCAGGCACCGGGCCCACATCCAAGAGTATAGAGATCGAATTGCTGTAAATATCCTCTATGAGCGCAGGTGATTCTATAAGTTCCTGCTCGTTCAGATGAAGTGCTGTGAAATTTAGAAGCGGGCTATCCAACCTCGAAATAAGGGCCTCAACAACAGGATGGTCGACCATCCTTATGCCTATTGTCTTTCTTCTTGTCTGACATATCTTGGGAACAAGTTGAGTGGCCTCAAGGATGAAAGTATAAGGACCAGGCATGACCCTCTTCATAGTTTTGAACGCATCGTTGCTGACACGTGCATACTGACTTATATCGCTGATGTCCCTGCAGATGATGGTATGGAGTCTGTTCCTGCCTAGTCTTTCTGTAAGTGCATTGAGCGTCCTTACGCCCTGCACCGACGATAACATACAGCCTATTCCGTAGTTAACATCTGTTGGATATGATATGAGCTCACCGTTCTTTAAAGACTCTACAGCCTTTAAAACAAACCTTTGATTGGGATTTACCGGATGGACCTCATAACGTTCCATTTCATTTTTTTAACCAGTCTAGAAAAAGTAAGCAAAGCCGATGTTGATCTCGTAAACGACCGACATCTGCGACTGGTTTGGTGTACCTCCGAACCAAACATTGAAAGGCCTTAAGCTCATGCCAAAAGGTCTGAAAGATATAGCCATACCTTCCTTGAATTCGTAGAAGGCCCTGAAACCGAACTTAAAATCTAATCCTAATCCGACGGTACCATGGCCAAAACCAAAATCAGCACCGACCGTGAAATCAGGTATTATGAACAGAGGTCTGCTGCCCACCTGGAATGGAAGCATGAACCTTGGGCCCATGAAAAGGCTGAAAGCGCCTCCGCCAAATGCAGGCTGAAGGACAAAACCAAAGTACCTTTCCCCAAGTTCTATATCCATTCTGAATCGTGTGTTCTGATAACCGTTAGTGACTTTCTTGACTGGCACATCAGCGCCTAAGCCAAAGTTAACATATGTGTCCTGGGCATATAACCCGAACGCAGACAACAGAACTACAGCTAAAAAGATCTTTCTCATTCCCTAATCCCCCCCTGAAAATACTGTAAAATAAGCCTTTCAACTAATATTTAATGACATAACATAAAAATAGACAAGAATATTTTATTAAGGTAATAAATCAGCAGAAAAAGTGTCGGAGGTTTGACATGTTAAAGACCAAACTGCTGTTATCACTTACCATATTCATTTTAAGCGCAGGCATTTTTGCCCAAAGCAACATAACGGTTGATTCATACTTGAAAAGGGCCAGCTGGACAGAGCAGGACGGCGGATGGATGGACCCAGAGACAGGAATAATTTGGGGACCAGAGATCGAGCCTGTAAGCTGGGGAGAAGCAAAAGCTTTCTGTGCGAACTTAAAACGCGGTGGAAAAACAGATTGGAGACTGCCTAGCATTGACGAACTTCAATATTCCATATGCAAAGTCGCAGGATATCCAACAAGGACCGCATGTCCAAAACCAAGGGACCATCAAAGAGACCTTTGGCTGCTCAACAAGGACATGAAAAAAGGCATCACTTACTGGGCGTCCAACGTAATACCGGGCGATCCGTATAATTCATACTACTTCGTCTTCGACAAAGAAGGCCAGCATGTACTGACAAGCAAGGGCGATAAGTCCATGGCAAGATGCGTAAGACAGGGCGTACTCCCTGTGGCAACAAGCGCATCAGCGGCACTCGCTGCAAAGAACGCTGAACAGGCCGAACAGCCTAAAAAAGAAAAGGCAAAACACTCTTTCTATATAGCACCAATGATAGGCTTTGGAGGATTCTTCACCAACGAGACACTATTAGAGAACACCCCGTTCATGACCGGAGAGCTTAGACTTGGTTTTAATGTAGTAGACAAGATGATGGTGACTTTCTTCGTCGATACCGGACTTGACATCAGGAACTTTTCATATCCTGTGATGACCACCGTGACCATAGGGCCTGAGTACTTCATAACTGATAGCTTCTCCGTCTTTGGCGCTGTAGGTCTTGGCGTCCTAACCGGCGACACCATGATATTCCCTGGGAGCACGAACACAGAGACCAACGTAGGTTTTGCGTGGAAACTAGGCGTAACATGGCAGATGATAAAATGGGGCGACGAGGACCAGTATGCACTGCCTATAAGCCTTATTTACGACGGTGCTAAGGTAAGATATGTTGCCTCTACGCACACTGTCGTAGGCGCAATAGGATTCATGTATTTTAATTAATCTTCGCGTGCTTTAACGGCCGTGTTGATGACCCTTATATAACCCTGGGCGTTTATAAAATAGCCTTCAGGCAAAAGTTCTTCGATCTGTTTTTTGTTGCTCTGCACCTTCCATTCCTGGTCCATGAACACGTTAAGGAGCTCTATTTTTATCCTCATGCTTGTCTCTGGATCAAGGAACCTTGTCATCATCATATCCTGGACCTTCTCAACATCCGGGTCCTTGTCAAAGAAGGCATAGTCCCTTACGAACCTTATTGACGCTATCACGAGCCTATCGTCTGAATCATTAAAATAAGTGCTGACCTTGGAAAGAACGCTTGGGTGTGTTTCTCCGGCAAAATGTTTTAATATCTCTATCCTTTTCTCTACGACGGGGTCGTCGAACAAAGTGTCGTCCACGGTAAGCATGCTGTCCAGATAATCCAGGGCTTCTTTCTTGTCTATCAAAGCAAAGAGTATGTCTATTGGGTAAGCAACGATGTGGCTCTTACTTATGAATTCCTTTACTGGAGCTATGGCATCAGCGCCTAGTGATATGATGAAGGCCTTGACCGCGCTTTTTTCTTCTGCGTCCTTGATGCTGTTCTGTGCGGCTATGGTGAACCTGTTCAAAAGTATGGCAAGCATCTCACTAAAGAGTTCCTTATTGTTGTCCTTTAGGGCCTTCTGTACTTTGTCCTTGAAATATTCGAACGCAGACTCTCGCGACTCTGAAGGCGAATACTTGTTCATGAAAGCCGATCTTTTAAGTCCTAAAAAGAAATTCTTTAACATAATGTTGAGGATACTACCAAATAACCTGGTTTTTTCAACCTCGGTTTGACCTGAAGCAATAAATACCGAGGGCAAGAAAGAGCAACGGAAGAAGTATTACGCTAACAGCGAATATAATATTCAAATATCTTGGGGATATCGCGAACAACTTTGGCGAATCAAGCCCGTTTGAGTCTGGAGGGGCCACAGGTCCGCTCCCGCAGCATGCATTGTTAAGCACGCCGAACAGAAGCTGTGAGTTACCCTTGAACCTCATAAAGAAATTAGAGTACAACGACGAGCCAGAAAAGAAAGAAAGATTATCCTTTACGACCATTACATTCTTTGAAGAAGCGCTGGCTAAAGCTGTACAGTTGGGGCAGATGATCTCGTATGCACTGCTTACTACCGCAGGGCTCTTCACATACGATGTTGCAGGATGCTGATAGAACATATCAACGACAAGCCCGCCAAAGTAATCCCTTAAAGCCCCCTGTGATATTGATGATACCGGCTCCAAAGCAACACTGAGACCCCTGGAACCAAGGAACCTTTTTACCGAAGGAAGCTTAAAGCCCCCCACCATAACCAGGCCGCCATTATATGAATCAAGAGCTTTTATCTCGTTAGCTGAAAGGTCCTTCTTTGGTTCAAGGATCAAAGCAGCGGGGCATGAGCTCAAATATTCAAGGTCCGCCCTTACCAAAGAAATACCCCTGTCCCTAAGCATCTGTGCTACTATCCCTGCGCCTTCCTCGCTGAAATCATCCACAGAAGCCTCACCATGTCCCTGTATGACACAAACGGAATTAAGTCCTGACCTTGCCCTGTAAAGACCGTTGATAATGTCATAGCCTGAGACCTTATCAACGACCACGGAACGCTCAGCACCAATTACGGCGACCTCTCCGTGTACAAGGCTCGGCAGGTCTTTTCTTATCTGTGAATAACGGTCCGCCTGAGCCACGGGATGTAAAACAAGATATCTTACGCCTTTTGCATAAAGTGATATTTCCTGCATGATGCTGTTGAACAAAGCGGTATTATCCTGGCCCTGAGTAGGTCTTATATAGACGACGTCAAAGACATCTGCAACATGCTCCTTTAAATAGTCCTTTTGTTCGCCGCTGATAGAGGCAAGATCATTGGAAGCAGCTTGATATCTGGCTTTTTTCAAGACCCTGCTCTCAGAAATTGCAATACCGAGTGCCGCGCACAAGATAAAAACGATCAGCGAGCTTATCACCGCCATTGTCCTTTTCCGGAAAAAAAGCTCTGACAGTGATCTTACATGTTCAAGCACCAGCATTTTAAAGACAAAGTAATAGACGACCAGATATACCGCAAGCAGGATGAGAGTTCTTATCCTATACTCAGGTAGTATGATCACACTGAGAAGTACAAAAAAGCCCAGGGCCGTAAAGAAAAAGAAAAGAGCCCTCTTCATACGTAGATCCTCACTGAGATATAGAGCCTTTTTGCCAGGCTGACTGCAAAAAAGAACAATAGCGTCGATAATATCAGCACATCCAACCTTATAGTCCCAAAAAAGAATGGAGAGAACATGTGTTCAAAGAAGTAGAAGTTAAGTGAAAGCAGTATTACCATGTTAAGGAAGATCCCTACCGCAAAAGGTATCTTAAAGACGCCCGCCACAGAAACGATGCCGCTTGAAAGACCGACCAATATAAAGAGCCCAAGATATGCGGATAGGATCATGCCCCAATCAAGCTCGGTGAAAACAGAGATAATGGCCGGGTACAGAAGAGTTGGTACCATCATTGAACATACGACCACAGAAGTGGAAAGACTTTTTCTTAGGACAAGGCCTAAGACACTCTTGTTGCCCGAAAGCAGCTCCACTTTATCAAGCCCCAGCATCCTGTCACGCCCAAGGTTAAGGTCAAGCACAGACACCGCCATAACACAAAGGTATGAATAGAACATGAAAAGCTGAGGGAAAATATAATATGCGGCATGCAGGTTCATCATGGAGCCTATATTATCGCCGTAAATGTACTCAGGATAATAGCTCATGCTCTCTATGAACGAAAGCAGTAAAGAAAAGAATTTATATCCGGACAAAGCAAGGAACACTGCCATAACGACGTAGAATATCGGACTATGGAAGAATTCCCTTATTTCCCTGGTCTTCAGCATTTTTTAAGACCGCCTTTATCAAGTTCGTACAAGGAGTCCCACTCAAGACCTGATATCTTCTGAGGGCTGCAGATCACTACGGTCCTGCCTACAGTGTACTTTTTCAATATATCAGGGAACATGCTCTTTAATTCATCATCCTGGCTCTTCAAAGGTTCGTCCAGGAACACATAGGCCCCTTTTGAAAGACAAACATTCAGCGCCAGCCTTGTTTTGAAACCGTCAGAGAGCTCCGAATATTTTTTATCAAGGAACTTGTCTATCCCCAAGTCCTGTGACAGCGTCTTAGAAAAGTAAGGACCCGCATACATATCCAGTATGCTGTCAACATACAGGTGGTCAGGGAACCTTAAGGACGAAGGCATATAAGACATCAGCCTGTTAACTTCATCGTGTGCCTTAGTGCTGGAATATACATCGACGCCATTTACCAGGACCTTCCCTTCTCGAGGCTGTTTAAATCCGGTCATCACATCCATCAAGGTGGACTTACCGCTCCCATTACTGCCGATGACAAGGTAAAGACCAAGTGAATCTATTTTGAGGCCGCAGTCATTCAGGACCAGAGGGCCTTTTCTTGTATACGAGAATTTAATTGACTTAAGTTCCAGCATAAAAACCTTTAAACTGCACTATACTTAATACCTAAGCATTTTATCAATATAATAGAAAACAAACAATTACAACTACTTATATTAAAGTTGTTCTATTCTTGCTGCATCTTGTGTTAGAATCAGCTTTATGAAGTACCAGTGCCCATTCTGTGAAAGTTTTGATGTAAGAAAAAATGAACTTGGTGAAGTTGTATGCTTCTCATGTTTTAACATCTGTTCATACAACGACATAGACACTCTTCTGTGGGGAAGGGTCACAGAGACACCGCCTCCATTTCCTGACACATTAGAGAAAAGAAAAAGCAAACGTTCTTCACGCGGACAAAGAAGCTCTTCTGCCTCTGAGATAATTAGAAGGATTATATAGACGGTGTGATCAGGACCATCTGGTTCCAGCTGTTGTTCTTGTCTGAAAGCGAATCTATATTCCAAATATCCTGAAAATCATTGAAAGAGATCTCGGTGACATCATAGTCTCCAGGGTCGTTCACGAATAATATCCTGGACTCCATATCATACCCTATGACCGTGACAAAATGCCCGTTAGTACCAAGATTATTTATTACCCTTGCTATCACAGGCTTTCCCCTAGTGAGGAAATATAACAGCGACTCAAATTTACAAGAATAGACGTGTGCTTCAAAACCGTATTCGTCTGCCTTTTCTATAAGAGAACCCGTAGTGACCCCGGACTCACCTACTATATCAGCACCAATGTCCAACTGGTCCAC
>JAKLHL010000180.1 GCA_022710165.1 Bdellovibrionales bacterium
ATAAGCTTTTTGAGAACAATCAGGCATTAGAGGAAGTGGACCTAAAGAAGTACGTTGTTGAAGTCGGCGGCGACCAGGCAAAATTCGAAGAGTGCTTGAACAGCGGAAAGAACAAGGCAAAGGTTGACAGGGACTTGGCTGACGGCCAGAAGTACGGCGTTTCTGGCGCTCCTACTTTCTTCATAAACGGAGAACCAGTTGTTGGAGCAGTTCCTTATGAAGAGATAAAGAAGGTCGTTGACGAGGCTCTTAAAGACTAAAGACGACGAGTCTTCTTTTATCCACTTTGCTTATTGAATAGTGGATATCTTTTTCGAACTTAAATATGGGGGAGGTCATCTTGGCCTCCCCTATTTCTTGTGAGCAGTTCGGGCCTTTCATGAAGATGACCTTTGCTCCAGGGTTCAATATGTTCTCTACTCTTCTTAAAGTCTCAGGTATGGTCTCCAGCGCCCTTGTAATTACACCATCAAGCTTTTCGATCTGAGAACTGGAAGTGACCTTGTGCGGATATGTGCTTATGTTCTTAAGGCCAAGTTCTTTTATGACCATTTCCAGGAACTCAACTCTTCTTGGTCTGTGTTCAGCAAGTATTATGTTTGTCTCAGGTGAGACTATCTTTAAAGGGATGCCAGGGAATCCGGCACCTGTACCTATATCGATGATGCTCGAAGGTACCTTGAAAAGCTTTGGCACCATAAGGCAGTCCACGTAGTGCTTAGTGACAATAGTCTCGAACTTTATCAGTCTGGTAAGGTCGTGGTCCTTATTATTATTCCTGAGCAGTTTATGATATCTCCAAAGCTGTTCTAACTGGTTTTGATTTAGGGTGATGCGTTGTTCTTTTAACAGTGCATCAAGATAATGTATGCTTGGATTTGGACTTTTATTCATGATAAGAGCATAGATTAGCATGAGTATCTTGTCAAAGATGAGAATTGAATATGAGGATGACCATGTTTTGGTGGTCTATAAGCCTGCCGGGACCTTATCCCAGAGGGATGTCACAAAAGACCCATCTATAGTGGACCTTGTGAGGCAGTACCTTGGGGGTTCTGAGCCTTTCCTCATACACAGGATAGATAGACCCGTCAGCGGTCTTATAGCCCTTGCCAAGAGTAAAAGGTCTGCAGAGCTTTTTTCTAGGCTATTAAGGAAGGGCAGGATAAGGAAAAGATATACAGCAGTTGTTTTTGGTGTGCCTCAAGCCTCAGGCGAGTTTAAGCACTTCATGCTTGAAAGGGAAGGTAAACCCTCTGTTGCATACAGGGATACTCCTACTGGCACAGACCCAAAGAAATATAAAGAGGCCATACTTAAATATGAACTTATCAAGACGGCGAGATTTCACGATATAAAAGAGTTCGACAACAGTTTCTCTATGGTGAGCATAGAACTTATTACAGGAAGAAAACACCAGATAAGGGCTCAATTCTCCTCTGAGGGCTTTCCTATAGTCGGTGATTCAAAATATTTTAACCAGTCAGAATCCGTGGTCCAGAAAATGTTAAAGAGCAGTTTTTTGCCTAAAGGCGAGATAGCCCTTGTGGCCAACTATCTTAGTTTTCCGCATCCGCTTAAGAATGGGACCATAGTTGAAGTTAAGATCCCCATCCCCGAGCATTGGGTAAAATTCGCAGGTTGAGAAAAGTTTTTTTAGTCTCTTTAGTTTTTCCCGCTTGCTACGATGTATATTTCAAAGGATTGTGCCCTTGAGCTGTCGGGCTTGAACATCTTAACTTCTTTAAAGTCATGCTTTAATTCGTCGGTGAATTTTTTTACATCAGGTCCCTGGAATATCTTTATCACGAGCGTTCCGTTCTTTCTTAGTGTATCTCTGGCAACACGAGCCGCTTCTCTGCAAAGGTCTAGGGATCTTTCCTGGTCGACCAATTTTATCCCACAGGTCTTGGGGGCCATGTCGCTTAGCACTACGTCGTAGCCTTCGGTGCTTCCGACCGCATCCAAGAATTCCTGGCTGGTGACCTCTGTAATGTCCCGTTGCATAAAGACCAATTTGTCGTCTTTGAGGCTTATCTTGTTGAGATCTATCCCAAGTACTTTATCGCCTTGCTTTAGCTTTGGCAGTACATACTGCAGCCACGAGCCTGGAGCACAGCCAAGGTCAATAACAAAAAAAGGCTTTTCTCCCGAGTGAGAGAAAAGCCTGTATTTTTGATCTATTTCTTGAAGCTTAAAAACAGAGCGGGCAACAAAACCTTGCTGTTTAGCCTCGCTGTAGTAAAAGTCACCAGGTCTTTTAGTTTGACTGTGGTGTTGTTTCTGTTGTTTGCTCATTCTTTACGTAATATGGCTCAGAAGGCTTTTTAACAGAATCTCTGATAACTACTACGCTGTTCTTTGAACCAGGTATTGCTCCAAGTATGTATAAAAGTCTGCCTTCAGTATCGACTTTAACTATTCTTAGGTTCTGGACAGTAACGTTCTCGTCACCCAAGTGTCCAGGCATCTTTTTGCCTTTTATTACTCTACCAGGGGTTTGGTGCATACCTACGGAACCAGGTCCTCTAAAACTTTCGTGTGTTCCGTGTGTTGCAGGACGTCCGCTGAACCCGAACTTCTTAAAAACACCGGCAAAGCCTTTACCTTTTGATACGCCTGCCACGTCCACGTAGTCGTTCTCCTCGAACTGCTCTACGGTGACCTGATCGCCGATGTTAAGGGAGTTATAAACTTCATCACAGAACTTTATCTCTTTTAAGAATCTCTGTGGTGCAGAACCTGCTTTCTTGAAGTGGCCTTCTTTAGGCTTGTTCACTCTCTGCTTTTTCTCGTCCTGATATCCAAGCTGTACACTTGCATATCCTTCATTCTCTACAGACTTCTTTTGTACGACGGTACATGGGCCTACTTCAACGATCGTTACAGGCAGCCTTTTGCCGTCCGTAGCATTAAAGATCTGGCTTGTTCCTACTTTTTTTCCTAGAATACCTTTGTTAACGGGTGATATAGACATCTTCTCCTCCTTCTTGGAAAACGCTTCGGGCCCGCACCCTGATACGTCATTTTCCGTAACGGTTTTTTATAAGACCTAGCTTATTAACAATATTTGGCAGACAAAGTCAAAGGTTTTTTATAAGACCCTTAAAAAGCAAGGGTAACCTATCTCTTTGTAATTCTTATCGTTTATCGTAACTGCGTTGATTATTGCAAGTACAAAGCCCACCACAGCCGTTATTGCCAGGACTACCCAGATGATAACGGACAATACTAGTCCTATTATCGTTACAGCGAGTATGATGCTGGCCCCGACAGCTATGAGTATGTTTATTGAGAAATTCAGGATCTCTTTTCCCTGAAGGTCTATTACCGATGACTCATCTTTCTTGATTATCCATATCACGAGCGGGATCAAGATAGCGC
>JAKLHL010000181.1 GCA_022710165.1 Bdellovibrionales bacterium
ACACCTATCCAAAAACCTAACACGTTCATGCCGTTCATGACCCCCAAATAGTATCCAAGCGGGATGCCCAATAGCCAGTAACCAGCTGTAACAACTATGAAAGTTGGCTTTGTGATGCCAAAGCCCCTCAAAATACCTGACAAGGTTATCTGGGCTCCATCGAAAATTTGAAAGAGCGCACAGACAAAAAGTACAGAGGAACCTATCAGTAATATCTGAGCATCTTGTGTGAAGATCCCCAGTATGGTCCTTGGGAAAAAGAAGAAACAAAGTCCTGCAAACAACATAAAGCTCATTGATACGACAAGACTTGCCCTTATGAACGAGATCACTCTTTCAAGATCATGCCTTGCGTGGAAGTAAGATACCTTAACAGAGACTGCGCTTGATATTGAAAGCGGTATCATAAAAGTTGTCGAGGCAAGTGTGAGCACTATGCTGTGAATTGCGGCCTGTAGCGGACCAAGTCTTCCTACGAGTATCATCATGGTGCTAAAGGCAAGTATCTCTATAAAGATACTTAGCGATATAGGAACACTGAATCTGAAGACGTGTTTTACATAATGCCTGACGAGCTTTATATCAGCCCTATCATACCTTACTGCATATATTATAACAGCCAGGCCCATCAGAGTTCTAGTCGCTATAGTAGCATAGGCAAGCCCCCTTACGCCTAGCTCAGGGAATATTAAAAATCCAAAGACAAGCATAAAATTCAATCCAATGTTCAAAGGCACTGCTATCAAAGATACAGTATTGGCGAACACCACCCGCTCAGAGGCCTGAAGATATTCCTTTACCGCATGGAATATGTATGCCCCAAAATACGAGAAGCTGACAAGGAAAATATAGTCGCTGACGAGCGGCACGAGCTTTTCATCAAAGCCTAAATGAACGACAAGGTTGCTTGCCAGCATGTTCAACGAACCAAACACCAAAGCTATTACGAACGAATACGCTACACATGTATATAGGTAATGCTTTATTTCTTCAGACTCTCCTCTTTTTTTAGCCAGCGTAGGAGATATCCCAAAAAGAAGCCCAAGGCCTATCATGAATATAAGACCGCCGATGCTGTTAGCAATACCTATTGCAGCGACTGTCTGTGTGCTGTGCCTTGCGGCGACAAAAACATCCCCTGCGCCTATGAGCATATGGCTTACCTGTCCAACGCTTATTGGAAGGGCAAATATCACTAGCTCCCTGACTGTCTTTGTAAGCTTGCTTTTCATCCTGGACGAACTTAGCACAGCCAAGCTAAAACAACAAATAAGTTGTTGAAAAACGTCAGCTTGTTATGTATGCTCCAGTGGATGTTAGAAAGCATAATATCCTTGGTTTCCGGATCAGAAAAACTAGGACTATTCATAATATTCCTTTTATTGTTAGCCTGCGGACTTGGACTTCCCATCCCTGAGGACATCAGCATAGTCGCCAGCGGTATCCTTGTATCCGGAAAGCTTGTTACCTTCTGGCATGCGTTCTTAGTCTGCATGGTAGGCATAATCATCGGCGACAGCATGATCTATTGGATGGGCAGGCTCTGGGGCAAAAAGCTCTTCAAGAAACCTTTGATATCAAAGGTCATAAACAACCGGTTCCTCTCAATAGGAAGGCTGGCGTTCAAGAAGTTCGGAAAAAGGATAATCTTTTTTGCGAGGTTCATGCCCGGGCTAAGGGCCCCGATATACTTCTTTGCAGGGAGCAGAAAGATATCTTTTATTTTCTTTTTGATAGTTGACGGGATAGCCGCATCGATATCAGTACCAGTATGGATATACGTCGGGAAGATCTTTGGAGAGAACCTTGACGTGCTCGACAAGGCAATAAAGAAAATGCAGCTCGGGACTGTAATGTTCGTCATCCTTATAATACTGCTTCTTATCGCCGGGAACTATTTAAAGAAGAGATTCACCAAGATGCTAGGAAAGCGTATTTAAAAGCACCTTCTCTGCATTCAAACTATAACTTTCCAATTCCTCTTTTGTTGCCTTTACCTGATCACCCTTGGTCCTGTTGACCAGAACACAGCATATCGCTGCGAATTTTGGGAAGCCCCAGTGATTAAGGAAAGCAGCCATTACAGGCGTTTCCATCTCTATGTTCCTTATTCCCTGTTTTTCTATCTCTTTAAGCCAGGAAAGTTTTTCTGTTTCTGTACAGAGGGCTATACCGCCGTCTATTCTGTTCTGTTCTATATAGAAGCTGTTGGCCCCAACCGTCTTACCCTTTATGATAGTTACTCCCTTTCCATCGTTAGCCTTTATTATCTGCTCAAGGAAACTTTCTGGATATGAAGGATCGAACTCTTTTTCTTTACCCAGCACAAATAGCTTATATGGTTTAAGGTCTGCACAAAGGGCCTGGGTTGTAAGTACGACCGTACCCGGCTCAACAAAACCTCCGCTGGTACCTATCCTGAACCACATCACCTTTTCCATTTCCTCTACAGAGCCTTTTTTGACGTAGTAGACCAGCTTCATGAGTTCCTGAAGAGCTATGGACATGCTGGGCATACCCATGCCGTGTGAACAAAAAAGAACGCCATTGGTGTAATAGGCGCTGAACCTTTCATCCTTTGGAAACTTTGATATCTTTGAACCCTGGCTCCAGTTCTCTGCCATCCTTTTTACCCTGTCAGGAGAACCTGCCATAACGACGGCCCTAAGGTCCTTCATCAAGTTCAAAAGCGGGTCATCACTGCAGATACCAAGATGGTAAAGGGCATCAATGCTCTTACCGTTCAAAACCTGGTCCATAAAGCCTTTATTCATATTATTTATCTTCATGATCATTATAAATACCGCCCTTACTGCTTTAAATCAAGAGTAAGAACCCCCTTCACTAAGCTATTGTAAATTTCCAAGCTTAGAGGTACTTATTCCCTTAGTGGCTTACCAATAAACAAGGAGGACCTTAACTTGGAACGACTTATCAGTTTTTTTGGTCTAGTGATCTTTACAGGGATAGCGATACTGCTCAGCAAGAATAAAAAAGCAATAAGCCCTAGGCTTATACTGGCTGGAGTAGGAATTCAGTTCGTAATTGCTCTCTTGGTATTAAAGAGCCCTTTGGCAGAGAGTTTCTTTTCATGGACTACAAAGGTATGCGCAAAGCTTCTGGCCTTCAGTACACAGGGAGCAAGTTTTGTGTTCGGACCACTGGCAAGCTTTGACACTCTCGGGAAGTCATTCGGTCCTGACAACGCTTTCATATTCGCAGTATCGATAAGTTCAACCATCATATTCGTTGCAGCACTGGTAGCCTTCCTATACCACATACGTTTTATGCCTCTTGTAATCTCCTTCATAGGAAAGATCATGCAAAAGTTAATGGGGACCACCGGCGCTGAATCAACAGTAACA
>JAKLHL010000182.1 GCA_022710165.1 Bdellovibrionales bacterium
CTGTTCTTCCAGCTCTTAAATAAGCCAAAGTCCTTCTTTAACGTCCTGATCAGGACCTCTTTCAAGGAATCGTCACTCACTATATATGCCATGCTTGAATTATCAGCATTGCTGTTGAATTTGATAGAGGTCTTGTTCAATTCAAGGGTCTGTATGAAAGGTGTTCTTTGGGCCACTAATATAATGTCGTTCTTCTCTGAGAACATTATCATCGTCAGGACCTTTATGACCTGTTCAGGGCTAATATCGTCAGAGAATATCCTTACGTAAGGCCTAGAGATGCCGTCTCTGCCTTCAGCTTTTGTTACGAGGGCATAACCTATCTTTTCGTTCCTGTAGTTGTCTGTTGCCTTTATTATGAAAGTCTTGGACCTTATCACATTATATATCTCGCCTTTGTACTTGGTCCTGAACTCTATGAACTTTTGCGCGTCTTCAGAGTATGGTGAAAAGATAGCGTCTAAAGGCTGTATCTCTTTTAGTTCCATGCCTGGCGATGTAATATGCTCTATACGTTCCTTCCAGAAAATGTCCCTCTGGTTCTTTGCCTCTAGTTCCTCTGCCTTATCTAAAAGCTCATAGAACAGCTCTTCGGACTGTGTATTCAGGAACACGTTTATTGCTTCAGGGTACTTGTCCACTATATGCATGATGGTATTGATGCTGTGCATGGTGGTCTGAAAGTAGTCTGAGTTATTGTTATTGTATACCTGGGGCCAGATACTGGCTGAGGTTGTCAAAACTATAAGGCTGAGTATAAGTCTTTTGATCATATATTTGTTATTTTATACCTTTAGTCTTAATATCTAGGAACTTTGTCGTAGTGCTTATCATCAAACTTTTGGTCTTATCTACGTTTATGTTCTTCTGTTCCAGTCTGTTGCAGATCGTCTCTACGCTGTAAACAGGTATATAGGTTTTCATTATACCTGATATGTTTAAGGAACATTGCCTGCTAAGATGGATGGAGTCATTATAGTTACTGGCACTTGTTATTAGTGAAACATAAAGGAGTATGATCTCTGCATCCGTTCTTGCCTGACCTTCAGGCAGGGTCTCTATCTGCTTCTTTACAGAGGAATAAAAGTAGTCGCTGGTTATAAGGTCTCTTTGTTGATAGCTCAGTGATGGATAGGAGGAGGATATATCTGCTGCTAGAATATCAAGCAATGTTGAAATGTCGTTTGACTCGCTGTTATACATTGCCTGAAGGGTCTTTGTTACTCGTGACTCCCTTAATTGATAATAATCATTGTCCAGGTCCTTTTTGAAATCGTAATATATCATCCACTCCATCTCTTTGTCGGCCTGGTTAAAGTATGACAGGTCGATCTGATCGGTCAAAAGGGATATCATGCTCTTCTTTTCTGCTATCTCGTCATCATTCAATTCACCAGAATTTATCTCTTCGTTGATGGAATAAAGGAAGCCGCTGGCTACCAGGAACTCTGTTATTGCTCTTTGTTCAGCCTCTGATTTATTAATGCTGGAATTAAGCATGTACTCTACGACTATCTTTTTTAGCTCTTTTGGGTCCCTTGGGTACTTGCCTTTAGGGAGTACTCTTATTATCTTGCTGATTATTATCTCGTCCCTCAGGTCTTGGGGGCTGATGTTGGTTAAGTTTATCAACTCCCTCTTGTGCTCTTCTGAAAGGTTCATGTCCCACAAGCTTAGCATTATGGTCATGTACTCCATTTCAAGGTTCAAGAGCTTTTCTTTGTTGCCCCTGTTTGAATTGTTCTTTAGGAAGTCAATCCTGTTCAGAATTAGTTTTATGAAGCCGTCATCAAAATAGAAATAGGCGTCTTGCATCCTTACGCCGTCCCATTTTATCTTGTCTATTGATTCAGCTATCAATGAGCCTCTTGACAGCTTTATGCCTTTTCTTTCGATACCGCCAAAAGCGAACCTCATCATTGCAAGGTCTATGGCTTCAAGTTCGTATATATTGTTGACCTTGTAGTATTTTTTATAGGCATCTATGATACCGCCTTCTATTAACAGGATGTCCGACTTATCTATTGGGCCGGTCTTGTTGTTGAAATTGGTTATGCACCTTTCTATCAGTGATTGAAGAGGCTCATTTTTGTATGTTTCTTCTTGCTGGTCAGCCAGGTATAACGTTGCATATTCTTTTATCTGTGTGTATCCATTAACAGAAAAACACAGCAAGATGATCAGAAGCACGGAACGTATGGCGTTCATTTTCAGCCCCTTTTATTTTATTTTAATACTTCTTACAGATTCCCTTATTAACATTGGATTGTATTTGTCTATTGTTCTTAACATGAGCTGGTTGCTTGCCGGTACTATGTTGTTGTCTTCCAGGTACTTTTTCATATCCCTTGCTGTAAACTCAGTGTAGTTGATGTTGAGCTGATTATATGTGGTCTTTATTAGCTCACACTGTTCCCTTGTTATGTTCCCGAATTTTTTTAGGTTATAGTAAACGACTGTGCCAAGCAGCATCACGTCGTATCTGATCTCTTGCGCCTTGGTCCTGTCACCTGCTAGCTCATACTTCCTTGCAAGGTGAGAAAGTCCAAATATCATATTATCAGCGAATATAAGATCTATATGATCTGAGTTTAATTCTAGGTTTTCCCCTGTATCCTCTGCAATGAACGCCAGCGCTTTCTCTATGTACCAAAGCAGTTTGTCCCCGGTGTATCCTTCTGGTGCTGATGCGCCTGTCATGGTCTCTATCTGTTTTATTACATATCCTTCCATCATGAAATTCTTGCCGTCAAGGGCCATGGGGGTGTTATTAAGACTGGAAATATTGCCATTAACGAGCTTTGAGTACGGCTTGTATCCATAATCATAGTACTGTGTGAGAGACTTCCCTTTTTCATCAACGACAGGCTCTTTGGTGGTAAGCACTCCGCCTTTATCGTTATAAGTCGTTTCTTTTAATACTGTCTGTCCGTCTGGTGCATAATCAATAGAGCAAACCTTAACGTCGTTCCTGTAAAGGATCTTCTTATGAAGGTTCCCGGTGCTTGAGTAGTACATGAAGTAATGTCCCTGTAAGAGACCATCGATATAGTTCCTTGATATTATCATTACCCCTTCTTTGGAGTAAGCTCTGTATTCTCCCTCTAGCTTATCGTTCTTATATGTATATTTTCTGTTGATCATTCCGTTAGGATAGTACTCTTCTACATATTGGAATACATCTCCCAAGCCAGCATATTCATACACTGTCTTTGAGGCTATTACATCGGTGGCCTTGTCCATCTTAAAGGACTCTATTATCCTGCCGGAATCATCTTTTTTATCCATGTTATAGAATTCCCTGGTGTCGTAGTTAAGCCCCAGGCTGAACATAAGATTGCTGTTCCTTCCGTTT
>JAKLHL010000183.1 GCA_022710165.1 Bdellovibrionales bacterium
GAATAACTTTCTCATTTTTAATATCAGCACCAATGATAAATGAAGTTGCCCTAGTGCTTCTTTTGGGAATGTTCGGATGGGAAGTTGCGCTTCTTTATTTATCCACAGGTTTATTCATAGCAATAATCTCTGGCTGGATAATCGGTAAATTAAAGATGGAGAAACACATAGAAGAATGGGTCTACGAGAATGAAACTGAAGGTCTAAAAGATCAAAAGCAAGTCTTTAGCTGGGAGGAAAGGGTCCAGATAGGATTTAATAACATCGGCGAAATAATCGGAAAAGTTTGGACGTTCCTTATCATAGGTATAGCAATAGGCGCTTTCTTTCACGGATATATACCAGAGAACTACCTAGCTGGCATAATGGGAAAAGAGGCCTGGTGGTCTGTGCCAATAGCAGTTCTTATAGGTGTGCCTCTTTATTCTAACGCCGCTGGTATAATCCCCGTGGTCCAATCGCTATTAAGCAAGGGGGCTGCACTTGGGACTGCACTTGCGTTCATGATGGCCGTAATAGGACTTTCACTGCCCGAGATGATAATATTAAGAAAGGTCTTAAAACTACGTCTGATAATGGTATTTGTAGGCGTAGTAACTCTTGGGATATTAACAGTAGGATACGTATTTAATTTAGTTTTTTAGAAGTTAAGCTCGAACCTTATGCCAAGGTCTATAAGCTGTCCGTACAGACGGAATTCTCCGTCGCTCTTTCCATAGTGGCCTGTTATGTTAAAGCCAACTGAAAGGTCCTTGGTAAAAAGATACATCAGCTCTGCCCTTGTTATTGCGCTTGAGTCTACGAGGTTGAACACATTGAACATGCTTATATTTATGTGATTCCAGTTGCCCGGCGTTGGAGCATATATCATGAACATTGCATACTGCTTGGCAGTGTTAAGGGGCACATAGGCACCATTGGCCCAAAGCACTGGATATATTGCAGGGTCCCTGTAGCCTTCTCCATTAAAGTAATATTCAAGATAAAAAGTTATGGAATCTGCATCAAGGAAAGGCATTTCGTAGCTTACACCGCCGGATATATCCCAAAAGGTCTTTCTGGTGTTCATGTAAGGCGTTCCGGCCTGATCATAAAAGGTCTTGTCGCTGCCCTTGGCAACAGAGGCCTCTCCATATACATCAAGGTCGTACAAGGCGGTTGAAAAATCAAAGCCGACTTTTGTTGCCTGGTTCTTTTTTGCTCTTCTCGATATAGCGAACTCAGATGACTTTAGGGAGACTTCACACCTAAGTACATACGATATCTCGTCTATGTTCTTTGCGTCATCAAGGTCTCCCAAAAGATAACAGTTACTGCTTCCTATTGGAACATGGACCTTAACAAGTGGAAGCCCTGTTCTTCTGTCGTAGTCATAGAAAGGGTTCTTCATGGTCTGGTTCAAAAAATCGGTGGGGTTCCAGAACTTTGATGCGCCGTATTTTACCTTTTGTTTTCCTATCGTGAAAAAGACCTTGTTATAGGCGTTGAACATTATCTTTGCTTCGTCAAGGTCAGCATCAAGTTTATTATAGGTCTCTCCGGTTATGGGCGAGAAATCCCCGTCAGTTACCGTAGGTGTATAGACCACCTTGCCCTTTATGAAGACCCTAACGTCCTCTGGAAGCTTTGAATCAAGGTAAACATAACCAAGGTTAGAGTTGATGAACAGATTGTCATCGAAACTCTTATCGCTGTATATGGAGTAATAAAAGTCACTATATATGGAACCGCCTATCTCTGTCTTGTCCCTAAGTGAATATTCTTTTTGTTCCTCTGTTATACCCTTACCTTCTCCAAGGCCTTCTTCTATGCTTATATCGTCGGTTGGAAATTCTTCTGCCTGAACGGAACAGTAAGAGGCAAAGAACAAGACAACCAATATTGTATGTTTAAAACTATTCATAGATCACCTGCTCTTACTCTCCAGCCAAGCCTTTGTAAAAATATTGGATGGGAGCGAATTAAGATCGACCTGTTTTATAAGTATAACAGTTGAATTGCCGACTTCCAACTTATCAAAGATCCTCATCTCTTGAGGCACCCAAACGTCCCCCTTCTTTGACTGGCTGTACTGCTTTGCCCATTTTGGATAGAAGGTCGTCCTTAAGAGCTTTCCTGACAAGGCATACTCATCCCTTTTCAATATGTTAGAGTTCTCTGCGTCTATCCACATCGTTATCTTTGGATATGCTACATCTATTCCTTTCTTTACCGTAAGCACGACCTTGTGGGCGTCGAACTTTCCTAATTTATCACTGCCGTCGTATTTAACGTCATATTCTTCTGCAAGTCTTGATTCATCAAAGTCGGAACGCCTTGAGTTTGTGCCTGCTATTTTTTCTCTCTCGGTCCTTCTATCCCATTTGCCGGTCGCAGGGTCATACATCCAAAGGTTCTTGTCTAGCTTAAGATAACCTTTGCCAGCCTCTTCTTTTGGTTTAAGGAAAAGTATCATGAACTTGTTCTCTAGGTCCTGTCTGTAGACGACAGCTTCATAAACACGAGGGGTCTTTCCCCTCTCTGTTTCCTTTAAGAATGCGCTCGACTTAAAATCACCGCTGTTACGCTGTCTGTCATCGACTACCTTAACAAGCCCTAAAGCCTGTGCATCTGTAAGCGGTTTGACCGCACTATAAGCAGGAACTAACGCCGTGGTCAAAGAAACAATAAATAATAATGCACGCCTCATTATGACTCCTATTCAAAATATATTGCTGTGACCGGCCTCATTTTACTTGCCCTGTAAGAAGGCAGTATCGAGCCGCATGTTGCAAAGAACGTTATCGTTATAAAAGATAATATCAGGTTAGAAGGTCTTACGTGAAGTATTATGTGATCGCTCAAGAGTAGGACCTTGAAAGATAAAGAAGTGATCGGCACCTCTATTATATTAATTACGTAACAGATGATAAGTCCAGTAACAGTACCTATAAAAGCACTGGCGGAAGATAGAATAAAGCCTTCAAGGATGAACATCTTTAATATCTCTTTTCTTTGCATCCCGATGGCCCTAAGTGTACCTATCTCGCTGGTACGTTCCTTTATAGACATCCAGACCGAATTCGTTATGCCAAGGACTATTATGAACAAAAGCACCGAGACCAAAAGTATACTAAGCACACTAAAGGTCTTTATTATCCATTTCATGAAGGAGATCTCGTCTTCCCACGTGGTCACGTCTATCTTTTGGCCGGTCCATGTTTCTGAAGCCACACGCTCGAACTTCATCCAAAAAGGTTTTGATTCCTTTTCCATCAGCCTGTATCCCTTTGACTCTAATTTTGTCCTTAGAGCATTCTCTATTTTTGGAACATCCTTAACGTTCTTTAGATAGATCATTATCTGTCCAGTGGT
>JAKLHL010000184.1 GCA_022710165.1 Bdellovibrionales bacterium
GCCCGTTTTAACGCCTTCATAGGCCCCATAGAGAGCTCCTGCGTTAGTACCACCGAACCTTGGGGTCTTGATCTGATATTTTATCTTTTTTGCCTTTGCTGTTTTTATGAAATGTTCAACTGTTTCTGGCAGTATGTATCCAGTATTGTCAGCTACGGTAAAGGCTATCCCATTACCCATCTTTGCTACTTTCTTTTCATCAGATACACCTGGCACATCACAAGCGGTCGTACATTCAACGACCAAAGCGTACTCAGGTTTTACCTTCTGTACTACTGATGCAATACCCTTAAGTCCACCCTCTTCCTGAACGGAGAATGAAAGAACTATATTCCTCTCTGTTATTGTGTTGTGAAGGAACTTTGCAAGCCCGAGGAGCACGGCACAGCTTACCCTGTTATCAAGCGCCTTTGAAGTGAACCTGCCGTTCATAAGTTCTGTAAAGTTTGCAGGGAAAGTTACCATGCTGCCTACCCTGATACCTGCCTTCTCGACTTCTGCGTCCGATTTAAAACCACAATCAATATAGAGTTGGTCCAAAGGTATGACTGTTGCCTCTTTGCCGGCAGTTACGTGAGGAGGAAGCATTCCTACTACACCCTCGAACATTTTGCCGTTAGCGGAGTGGGCCACTAGCTTTTGGTTTGGCACTACTCTTACGTCTATATTTCCGTAAGCCACTATCCTTAGAAAACCGCTCTTATCAACATATTGAACTACAAAACCCACTTCGTCCATGTGGGCATCTATCATAATTTTACCTTTCTTAGGGTTCTTTCCCTCGAATTCTGCAGTTAGACATCCAAGGTTATTTACGTCGAGAACTGCCCTTGTTCCTTTAAGGTTCTTCATTATGTACTCGCGTACGGATCTTTCATAGGATGGTATCCCGTAAAGTGATGCTAGGTCCTTTAAAGCCTTCTTAACAAAGTCCTTATCCATGTATCCTCCCCTACAGATATTATTAAAAGCATTAGCGATATTATCCCACAAGAACGATACGGACAAGTGATAATAGTATTTAAGTAATTTTCAAGACTATCCGGAGTTTTTGGGCACCACACTGGCCAAGGTGAGCGTTAAAAAATCGTGTTGTCCGAGCCAAAGGCGAGTTCACGATTTTAGCGAGACGAGGCCTTAGTTGTGGTCAAAAACGGAGGCCTAGTCTTGAAAATTACTTAAATACTATAATCTATGTTTTAGCTCGTTAGAGAATTCTTCTACAGAGACGGGCCTGCCAAGTTCTTTGGAGACCGTCGTCATCTTGACGCCTGAAAGACCGCAGGGGACTATCAGCTTAAAGCCTTCAAGGGAATTGCAAACATTTAAGGCTATTCCGTGCATGCTAACGCGTCCTGTAAGGTCAAAGCCGACTGAGCAGATCTTTCTATCCTCTACCCAAAGACCAGGTTTCTTATCATCAAAGGCAGCCTCTACGCCTAAGGATTTAAGGGCAGATATGACTGCGTTCATGATGCCGTCAACAAATTCCCTTACAGCCTTTGGCTTTAATGGAAGCACAAAGTACACGACTAATTGTCCTGGTTCGTGAACTGTAACGTCACCACCACGAGAGACTTTCCTTACATCATAACCTTTAGTCGCAAGATATTTCTCTGGGATAAGGATGTTCGATTCTATGGCGTTCTTGCCAAGTGTTATGACAGCTGGTTGGTGCTCTAAAAAAAAGATGGTCCCGCTACTTTGACCATTTTTTACACGCTCTCGTTCTTCAAGCTGTAAGTTCTCTGCAGCGTCGTAAGTTATTTTTCCCAGGTCCTTGATCATTTTTTTAAACCTTTTTCATTTTTGTTCTCTAGCCAAGCAATGTCAATTATAGCCTTTGCCAGAGTTTCTTTTTTGATAATATAGTAACCCTGTGGGTCACATCTAAATGGCCTTGGGGCCTCTTCTTCAAGCTTCTCCTCTTTTATATTAGAATCAGAAACGATGCTGCTCTTACAGCTTTCAAAAGACCTTTCATTGTTGGATGGACATTTCTTCTCAATATTATCAAAAATAGCAAGTATCTCTTTTTCTACATCTTCTTGTCTTAGGCCAAAGTAGTTCTTGTGATCTGTTTCGCAAGCTTTAGCACCATACGAATTCCTTATGATGTACTCTTTGCTCCCATCTTTTGAGTCGCTAAGCCTGCCTACTATAACAGAGGCGTGGGACCAAAAACTATCGCCCCATAATGATGGATGGGAAACAAAGACCAAGGCGTTATACCCCATGTAGACAGGGTTCTTTTTATCCAATTGCTTGTCGATCAGATCAAATATGTTCGATAGATCATCAGAGACTTTTATCACAGGGGCTTTCTTGCCAAGCAGTCTTTTGGAACCGCAGGACTTTTTTAATAGCTTAGCAATAGGGTCAAAGTCATCCTTTTTTTTGTAATACTTTGAATAAGCTCTTTTTACTATCCGGTCCTTTACCTTTGGAAAAATAATGTTCGTATTTTTAGGGGCTGAACCTGTGGAATAAACACCATAGGATTCCTTAAGAAAATCTTCAGGGTAATAAAGTAGTGGCTCCTTATAGGTCCAGCTAGGATCAGAATATTGTCCCCCCTCTGAATTAACCTCTCTTTCAAAGCAAATACCAACAGACTTTAAGTCAAGTTCAGGATCAAGGTCTCCACCCTCTTCTTCTTTTCTTTCTTGTTTTTCAAGAGAGACTAAAGCGAGCTCAGATCTTGTGTAGTCATTTGCCGCTTTTTCGTATTCAGGGTAGCCGTATAGGATCTCCATCATTTTACTCACGAGCTCATCATACTGCTCCTGATCAAAATAACATTCGTTGGAAAAAGTAAAACCACAGGTCTCACTATCCTTATCCTCCATGGCTAGAAGTTTTCTGTTTATGATCAGAGCCTCGTAGTTGCTCTTTAGGATCTTATCCACTGCGATATCTAAGTTCTTTTGTTGCTCATCGAGTTTTGAAGCCAAGGCCTTCAATTCTTTTCTATATTTTTTTATGTTCCTTTTTCCCTCAAGCATGTTGATCCTGTTGAACGATAGAGCATATGCAAGAGCCGAGACCATGTTATCTTTTTTCCTAGTGTCTTTTTTAGGGTTGTTCTTGAACCCCATAGTGTTGTTCAGCCAGTAAGATAAAAGATCTGCAGTAGCATAAGCATAACAAAAGCCAAGACCACGCTGGTCCCTCATTGGGCCGAACTCAGGCCTCAGGTCTACATCCTCCGCACATAAAGGCCAAGCAAGAGCCGTTATAAAAATGGATACTAGAAGCTTTTTAAACATGAAGATCCACCTCTTATATTTTCACTTCTATCATATTGGGGTCGACTACTTTAAGTTCAGCGTCTGTACCAGAGA
>JAKLHL010000185.1 GCA_022710165.1 Bdellovibrionales bacterium
TTTTTTTGTATCTGCCATATGAGCTATCCTGAAGGTCTTGTCCTTAAGGTCGCCATAACCGTTGGCAATAAGGAACCCTTTCTCTGCGAGGAACTTATTAAGGTCGCTGATGTTCATGTTCTTTGTGTTCTTTATTACGGTCAGGGTCTGGCTCCTGTACTCTGGTGCTGCAAGTAATTCAAAATGCTTGTTACCCCAATCCCTAACGATCTTTGCAAGCTCTGCGTGCCTGTTGTACCTGTTCTCAAGCCCTTCTTCGTTCAATATATAGTCCAACTGTGCATTCAATGCAAAGTAGTGAGCAAGGGACGGTGTGGCATGGTACTGATGGTCTTTCTTTACTACGAAATCATACAACTGAACCAGGTCCAGATAGTAACCCCTGTTCTTTACAGTCTTTGCCCTGTTGTAGGCTTTCTCGCTGACAGAAGCTATAGACAGTCCCGGAGGCAAGCCTAAACTTTTCTGTGTTGATGTTATACAAACGTCAATTCCCCACTCATCAACAGGTATCTTAACGCCGCCCATAGAGCTAACAGCGTCAACAAGCCATACTACATCAGGATATTTCTTTATTACTTTGGCTATCTCACCGCAAGGGTTCATAACACCAGAAGAGGTCTCGTTGTGTGTTATTGTAACAACGTCATATTTTCCTGTAGCGAGTACCTTATCCACTTCTTCAGCGGTTGTAGCGTCACCAGGGTTCTTAACACCGAATTTATCCGTTGGTATGCCGTTAGTAACGCCCATATCTGCCCATCTGTCGCCGAAAGAACCAACTGAAAAAACAGCAGCTCTTTTAGCTGTACAGCATTTTATGGCTGATTCCATAAGCCCGCTGCCGGATGAGGTGGAGAACACTATAAGGTTGTTGGTGTGGAACACCTTCTGCATCTTGTCATGCATGCCTTTTTGAAGCGCACTGGCCTCTTTGCCTCTGTGGCTTATCATCTGTGTTCCCATGTGCTTAAGCACATCCTCTCTAACATCAACAGGACCCGGAATAAAAAGTCTTTTTCTCATTTCGCAATATCCTCCAGTAAGTTTTTTAACAATGGCAATTGATTATCAGATAAAAGTGGCTTAGGCAATACGGCTATTTATAGATAAGATATGCCTTTCTTTTGCTCAAGAACTGCTTTTCACCGTTACAGCAGGACGCATAAAATGTCTTAAAATCTGCGCCGTTATTAAGCAGTTCCCTAGGCTGTGAACTTCCAAGCAGGATATCTATTGGCTGTTTATTGAACTCGTACTCATAAGGAGGGGGAGCGAACCTGAACTCATCACACAGATCATAGAGAGCATATATTATGGCAAGGCTGGTCTTTAATGGCTTGAACAGCGACCTATCTGTAACGTGTATCTGGAACCCCCTGCAGACCTCTCCTTTGAACTTATTGAAAGTAGGCTCAAAATAAAGGGGCCTTAAAAAGCAACCCTTCAGCGACTTAATGGCAGGATACCTTAAGAACTCATTGTGGGAGATGAACGGCGCGCCAAAGATCTCGAAAGGACGAGTGGTCCCCCTGCCCTCAGATATGTTGGTAGCCTCTAAAAGGCACTGGCCAGGATAAACAAGTGCTGTTTCAAAATAAGGCATATTTGGCGATGGAATTATCCACTCAAGGCCGGTCTTGTCCCAGTACTTTTTCCTGCTCCAGCCTTCCATCTTTATGATCTTAAGCTTGCAGTTTATCTCGAATTCCTCATTGAACAACAACGCCAGTTCAGCGACGGTCATACCATGCCTGTTAGATATTGGGAACATGCCGACAAAACTCTCAAAACCCGGATGGACTATCCCGCCTTCCACATCACTGCCATTAATTGGGTTAGGCCTGTCCAGCACCAGGAACTCAATACCAAGCTCTGCACACAGTCTCATTGTATTGGCCATCGTATATATAAAAGTATAGTACCTTGCACCCACGTCCTGAAGATCGAACACCACAAGGTCAGTGCCTTTAAGCATGTGTTCCTTCGGCTCTCTTGATTCGCCGTACAGCGAGTATATTGGCACGCCATAGCCCTCATGTTCCGAGTGTGCGCTCTCTTTCATATTATCCTGTTTATCCATTACAAAGCCGTGCTGAGGTCCCATTATGGAAACGACCTTGCCTCCAAGACCTTTAATTACATCAACGACGTGGGAATACTTTGAATTAACAGAGGATATATTGCAAAGTATAGAGACACTTTTACCTTTTACTATTTTCCTTAATTCTTTTTCACGCTCTAAAGAGATCCTCATTTATTTCTCCTGTTAGAAAATACCGCAAGGGCATAGAAAACACCTGACAGTAAGATCAAAGAATAAAGGAACAGCCATCCATGTTCAGAATAAAAGCTTTTTTTATTTTCACGACAGACCGGAACTTTAAAATACATCAATTCCTCTGTCAAAAGCCCGCTCTTTGATACCACCTCACCGTTCATGTCTATTAATGCTGTAATGCCCGTATTAGTGGTCCTTATTAACGGTCTCCTGTTCTCTACTGCCCTCATCCTGGCAAGTCTTAAATGTTGATAAGGTTCAACAGAGCCGAACCACGAGTCATTGGTAAAATTAAGCATCACGTTAGCGCCTTCATCGACGAACTTCCTGACGTAACTAGCCTTTAGTACCTCATAACATATAGTCGGGCCAAAATTCACATCAATCCCTTGGAGTTTGGTCTTGATAACACTAGGGCCATTGCCGCTTGCAAAATCACCTACTGCCGATACAAGACCTTTCAGCCACGGGAAAGTAGAGCCTAAAGGCATGTACTCGCCAAATGGAAGCAGAACGTGCTTGTGATAATAAGTTATTGGTTCTTTTTCATCACCTACGAACACTGCGCTGTTATAGTAATTCCCTTTGTCTGGAAGTATCTCAAAATAATATGCCCCGATGAAGAACGGGACACCAAGCTCCCTTATCGTCCTAACATGGGACCTCATCTTTGGATTCTCTTGATTGTAATAACCAGGAAATGCTGTCTCTGGCCATATAACGATGTCCACATCCGGATATTGCTTCAGCATATTACTGCTCATCAGGTCGTATTTTTTAAAGATCAAGGCTGAATCACTATTGTCTTCTCCTTCGATCACGCCAAGCTCGCTCCTGAACTTTATGACCTCAGATATTTTAAGTTGTATAGGATTGCCGATGTTTGCCTGAACCACGCCAGCCTCTATAACTGGACATGACTTTTGATATTCATTTATCTTTTGATAGGAAAAATATCCATACAAGAAGAGGAATACCAATATTGACGCCACTAACGATGACAAGGCGACCATTTGCCTACTTGCACTTATCATCAAATATAAAGCTA
>JAKLHL010000186.1 GCA_022710165.1 Bdellovibrionales bacterium
CAAGATATAGTTCGACCATGGATTGGAAAGATTATGGTGTCATACTTAATTTCACGCCAAAGGTCATTAATGAGGACACCGTTGAGCTTAGTATAGCCAGCGAGTTCAGCAGTCTTGATTCAAGCAGCAAAGAAGGAGAGACCCCGGGGCTTTTGATAAGGGGTGTTAAGACGGTAGTGACAATAGACAGCGGAAGATCTGTCGTTATATCCGGGCTTGTTAGCAGGAACAGCACAAGATCAACCTCGGGGCTGCCGGTGATCTCAGACATACCGGTGCTTTCTGATATATTTGCCAGCAACAATAACAGCTCTGGGTCCACTGAACTTGCGGTCATTGTAACACCGTCGATAAGGCTAAAGTGCGAGGAGCTCTTGATAGACAAAAGATTGGAGAGCCTTTTGATAGAGACGCTTGAGGATAGTACAGAGGGTATATGAATTCCGGGCTTTGCTCTAATATTATAGATGGTGTTCTTTCTGGGTCCCTTGAACATGAAAGGGAACAGAACAAAGATGCTGACAGTATCTTTCTAAGGTGTTTCGGCAAGACCGTATTCGAGCTTGTTGGCTCGCATGAGTTCTCTGAACTTATGTTGAACTCGAACGAAGGCGTATATCTTGAGAAGAACGGCTCTTTAGATAAACTTGATCTTAAGCTTAACCTTAAGGATGTATATCGTTTCATAGACGAGGTCTCACAGTTCAATTCAAGGAACATAGATTTTAGCCATCCGATATTTGACGGCAAACTGCCTGGCGGATACAGGTGTAATATAGTCCTGCCGCCGGTGTCCCTTAAAGGTCCGCTGATAACTCTAAGGAGGCACATCCAAAGGATGGACAGCTTTAGTGCTTTGGTAGAGGCCGGAATGTTGTCACAGGGACTTTCAGAACTTTTGGTCAAAGCGATAACAGAAAAGAGGAATATCATAGTAGCTGGAGGGACAGGTACTGGAAAGACCACGCTGGTCAATGTACTCTTTAATAGTTTGGCGTTTAACAGAGTCAATGAGAGGGTAATAACCATAGAGGATACTGCCGAACTTAATATAAAACTTGATCACGTGTTGAAACTTGAATCCAGGTTCCCGACCCCTGATTGTCCGTTTGAGATCAGTATCAGGGACCTTGTAAAGACAGCGCTCAGGATGAGGCCTGACAGGATAGTCGTTGGAGAAGTGCGCGGAGAAGAGGCCTATGATCTTCTTCATGCTGTGAATACAGGGCATAAGGGCACGGTTTGCACCATACATGCCAATTCTTGCAGGGATGCCTTAAGAAGGCTTGAGACGCTCGCGATACTTGGCCACCAAAACCTTGATGTATCGGTGCCGCGGACTTGGATAGCCTCTAATATAGATATAGTCGTCTTTATAGAGAGGATAGCTGAGCTAAGGAAGATATCTCAGGTTCAGAGGATCATAGGAGCAGAGGCTGGAAACTATGTGTTGGAAGATTTGATTTAAATGTTATACTTATATTGTCATGAAAAAGATCATCGTTTTATTCCTGAGTTCAATTATCTTTGCGTCCTGTTCATCCACTCCGCAGGTGGTAGAGCCTGTCAGCGAAGAGAAAAAAGCGGAACTTTATAAGGTTGGCGCAATAGATAAGTTAAGGCCTAAAGTCACCAGTGAAGGATTGAAGGCTCAGGACCAGGTCTGGGTGGCTTATGTTAAGGAAGTAACTGATAAGCTGGAAATAAAAAGGTACGACGAAGCTGGTGCTTTTGTCACGATGTCATTTGTGGCCCAGAACGGCCACCTTTTAAAAGTTGGCGACATGCTGGACACTTCTGTAAAGACAAGGGCAGAAATTGTCTTCAGGGACGGGACAAAGTTGAGGTTGGGCCCATTGTCGGTACTAAGGATAGATTCTTATGATCCCGCTGTTGATAAAGTATATATAAAGATGAACCTCCTTACAGGAAGCGCAAGACTTGATGTGAGAGGAGGGAAGGATGATCCAAAAGTCGAGATATATAGTCCGAACGTCGTTGTTAACTCAAAAAAAGCGGATTTTGCCGTAAAGTACAATAATAGTTTCAAGACGACGAGCATAGCTTGTTTTTCAGGAGAGATATTTGCATACACCTTGAATGACAACAGGATAATAAAAGGCTACGAGAATGTCCTCACTACCAATGAATCAATGCTGGTAGAGACAACTTACGAGGGCCCTAAAGAAGTCTATATAGCAAGAGATCCACAAAAACTTAACAGGGCTACAAAAAAAGACGTGCTTGGGAGCTTCTATACTGATCCTGAAGAGATAGACCCTTGGGAATATACAGGGATATCTACGAACTTTTTAAGATTCTTGACCGGCTTTGAATATTCAGGTTTTACAGAGGTTCCGGACAAGTATTACAGCTGGACGCTTGGATACGTCCCCATAATACATCTTGCATCTGTTATCTATCTTGAGCCTTATTTTGAGCTGGCCTTTGCCAAGCCGTTCTCTATGACTTTCTTCAGGACCGGGGCAAGGCTGGAGTTCCAGGTTTATGATGGTTTTTATGCCGGTTTTGGCGGAGGCATTTTCTGGGTGAGCGACAAGATAAAACTGGCCTCAACGGACCTTGGCTTCAATGTCGGCTATTCCTTTGTTAACAAGCCTTTGGACTTCATAGATGGGCTCAGGTTCTCTTATGCCGCCGCAAAGACCAATGATGGCTACCATCAAAAGTGCTTTATGTTCAGTGTGCTTATGAGCTTTTATAATGGCAGAGAGCTCTTTTAGTTGGATTGACAATATTCCCGTTTATTAATATAAGATTTCAGTCTTAACCTTGGCCGGAGAGGTGACCGAGAGGCCGAAGGTAACGGTTTGCTAAACCGTCGTACGGTGTAAAATTGTACCCAGGGTTCGAATCCCTGCCTCTCCGCCATTTTTACTTCGTCTTTTTACTTTAAACTTTGTCAGACTTCGGGTTCGGCTTGGTCAGCGTATGTTTATATACGCTATCCCTCGCCTCACCTCCTCTTTCGCGTTTAAAGTAAAAATACTCGTAAAAAATCATCATGATATAATCCATTTATGAACTGTCCGCTTTGCAGATCTAAAGACACATATCTGTTCCAAGAGCCGATATTCTATCGCTGTAAAGTGTGCAGCCTTGTATTCAAGGACCCAAAGGTCTGGCCTTCAATCGATGAAGAGAAGGAACGCTATCTTAAACATAACAATTCTTTGGATGATAAAGGTTATAGGGATCTTCTTTTAGGGTTTATAGGACCTTTGACCGGATATTTAAGACCCGGGATGAAATGTCTGGACTATGGGTGCGGCCCATCACCGTCGTTGAGCGTCTTAATGAA
>JAKLHL010000187.1 GCA_022710165.1 Bdellovibrionales bacterium
ATCTGTCTTGCTAGCTCGTGAGAATGTCGGTCCCTTATGGTTATAGGATCTACACCAGGAATGACTTCTGAAAGATAAAGGTTGAGTGTATTGTTCTTTTTTTGATCGCCACCGCAAGATACGCAAAGCATCAAGATAAGGGTGGACCAGTAAAAAGTTTTTCTCATGATTAGTTCCCCTCTTTAACTTTTTATACCCCTAAATCATACGGGAAAAACAATAATGTCAAGTAATTATGTTGGGTTAGCGAAGGGCTATGATTTCATTTCTTTATTCCACTAAGTTTTGGTACATTAGAGGGCGGGGGTGCTTATGTTATTAAGAATGCTTTCTGGTTTACTGTTCATTTCCCTTTTTACATCGTCTGTTTGGTGTTTTGCACAAAGACCTTCTCAGGAGCATGATCACGGTAAGGTAGAGTACCTTGTTAAATTAAAGAAGGGTGTTGGCCCTGAAAAACTTGGGCAGATGTTCGCCCCTCACAGGATAGAAGAGTTCAAGTTGGTATCTGGTCAGGTATATAAGGTGCGTTTTCAGGACGACCCAGGCCTTGATGAACTACAAAGGCTGGTAAAGGAAAGAGGGAGTTTGGGTATAGTCGAGCCAGATCAAAAGATCCTTATCACTAACCCTATGGAATAATGAAAGGACAAAAGAACAATACGAACAGCACTCCTTTGGCAGAGCGTTTTAGGCCTCGTAATTTTGACGAGTATGTTGGCCAAGAACATCTTAGTGCAGAGGGGCGTCTCTTTAGGAAGACCGTAGAAGACGGTAGTCTTGGTAGTTGCATTTTTTGGGGACCTCCAGGTTGTGGAAAAACCTCTCTTGCCCACGTCGTTGCTAATGTGACAAAAAAACCTTTTGTTTCTTTTAGCGCAGTTTTGCAAGGTGTTAAGGACGTAAGGGAAATAGTAGACGAGGCAGAGGCCAGTGTTAGGGCTGGAGGACCGAACATAATACTTTTCATAGACGAGATACATCGTTTCAACAAGGCTCAGCAGGATGCTCTGCTCCCACATGTTGAAAGAGGTACTATAACACTTATAGGTGCTACTACAGAGAACCCTTCTTTTGAGGTCATAGGAGCTTTGCTTAGCAGGTGTCAGGTCTATGTACTTAATGCACTTGATGATGATGATATTGCAAAGATAATAAGGACCGTTATTTCTGACAAAGAGCGTGGACTTGCTGATCTTGATGTTAACCTTGAGGACGATGCTTTTCAGTTCCTTGTGAACATATCCAACGGCGATGTAAGGACGGCGCTTAATGCCCTTGAACTTTCTTGTGCAGGTGTTAGGCCTGACAAGGAAGGTAAGAGGAATATAAATATTGATCTTATAAAAGAGGCTGTAAGCACAAGAAAGATCGCATATGACAAGGGTGGAGAGGAACATTACAATCTTATCTCTGCGCTTCACAAGTCACTTAGGGGATCAGACCCTCAGGCTGGTCTTTACTGGCTTGGTAGAATGATAGAGGGTGGAGCAGACCCCTTGTACATAGCAAGACGTTTGATAAGGTTCGCTAGTGAGGACGTTGGCCTTTCAGATCCTAATGCCCTTGTGCAGGCTATTGCCGTAAAGGATGCAGTGCATTTTCTTGGCTTCCCAGAATGCAACACCGCTCTTGCACAATGTGTTGTTTATCTTGCTACAGCACCTAAATCTAACAGCATATATATGGCAGTTAAGTCTGTAGAGAGGACAGTCCAAGATACAAGGAACGAACCTGTTCCACTGAACATAAGGAATGCTCCCACAAAGCTAATGGAGAACTTGGGTTATGGTGATGGTTATAAATATGATCATGATTCTGAAAACAAGTTCTCTGGGCAGGAATTCCTGCCAGAAAGACTTCGCTCAAAGAAGTTCTATAGGCCAGGCGACTATGGCTTTGAGAAAGAAATAAAGAAAAGGATGGACTATTGGTCCAAACTTAAGAGCCTGGAGAAGGAATCCACGTAATCCCAGTTTACCTGGTCCATTTCAAGCAACACAAAAAAGTCATAACATCTGAATATTGGATCGAACACAGGGGCGCCTAGTAGTTTTGCTCCTATCTTCATATAACCTTTTATAAGGCTGCCGAGTAATTCCTTTCTGTAGGTCTCTGGCGGGTTCTTCACTATATCTGCTTTTTGATCTGGGAGCGGCGAGACTCTTCCGTCGTCCAACAGGAAACCTCTTTTTATAAGATCGTAGTATAGTGACGAAAGTTCTTCTATGGTACATTTAGGTATACTAGCTACACCGAATAGGACCTCTACCTTGTTATGTTCGCAGTACTTTCTTATACCAACCCACAGCATGGCTATTATAAGGTTCCTGCTCCTATATTCTGGATGTATGCAAGCTCGTCCTACTTCTATAGCGCGTCTTTTTTCTAGACCAAGTTTTGATATCTCAAACTCAGTTGCGGTATAAAACCCCTCTTTGTGCATCTTCCAGCTAGGGTGTATCCTGTAAGTGGCTATTATCTTCTTGTCAGAATCTTTTACTATAAGATGGTCACAGTGTGCGTCGAATTTGTCGATGTCCCTTTTAATAGCGTCGTTCTCTTTGATGCCTTCATCTAGCTCTACATTGAATATGTCATAACGTAGCTTGTGTACTTCGTCTATTTCTTGATCGGTCTCTGCTATCCCTATTTCATACTTATCGCTGGTCCATTCCTGTTCAGAGAAAAGGTTACGCATCCTTGTTATCTCCCAGTATATCTTTTTTTATAAAGTCTATTTTTTCCTGTACCAGTTTTTGGCAGGCTTCTTTCATCGCTGAAACAGAGGCATAGTCCTTAGGATATATGTGTGGCATCTCATATATATAACATATTATCTGAGGTGCTTTTGTCATTTTAAGAAGGTGAGGGACAAAAGAGTCATCATCTATCCAACGTATATAATCCATCCTGCTGTAATAGACCGCTATAGGTTTTATAGGTTTATTTGTGTTCTTTGCCATGTGAAAAGCGCCACTCTTGAAAGGCAAACATGGGTTTATTGAAGTGGTACCTTCTGCGAACATCACTACGCTGTCATTGTTGTTCAGCAAAGCCACAGCCTTTCTGTTCAATACGTCGACGGCAGACATGGTCTTTTCCCTTTCTATGAAAACTGTCCTTACGAACTGTGCTCCCCAGCCTATAAGAGGCCAGTTCTTTACAGAAGCTTTTGATACAAAAAATGTCTTATAGGATGCCGAAAGGGTTAATATGTCCCAGTATGATATGTGGTTTGTGACTATTATCGCAGGCTCGTTAGAACTTATACCAAGCTTTTTTATCCTTATGTCATATATCCAAAGGGTTATTTT
>JAKLHL010000188.1 GCA_022710165.1 Bdellovibrionales bacterium
CCTGTTGAAGCTGTTTATATACGAAGGTGTTATGGCATGAGCAAAGTCTATCTTCCTTACTTTATCTGAATCAAGATAGTTAAGTTCGTAATTATAGTCGAGTCTTGCTTCCATGGTCCTCGCCTCGTTAAAGAAGTGGAAGCTAATGCCTGGCACATGCCTTTGAACGTTAGTGTCTTTTACATCAGACTGAAAACCAAGGTCTTCTGAAAAACCGTACGACAAGAAAACAGCGAACTTATCATACATAAAAGGTGATGCGGCAATGTCTATCATAAAATCACCGCCGTAGCTGGACTTACCAGAATCAACACCCAAAGCCGGGACCCCGTCTATTGGATCAGACACCCTTCTGTTTGTGTAGAAAAGCTCGGACCTGAACTTTAATTCCAATCTCTTTTTCTGTCTTATTGCCCCGGTCTCTAGATATTCCCTTATTATCTCTATATATCTTTTGGCGTCTTGTGATATCTCGCTGTTGTCTTTAAGCACCTTTTCAAAATGGTACAATGAAGCATCAAGAGAAGAAAAACCACCCTCTCCTATCCCGTCCTTGTATAAACAAATGCCAGAATAATAATGCGCAACGTTCTCAAACTCTCCGCCTTGTTTTGTGGCTTTTATAAAGAACGGCAACGCAAGTGAATACTCTTTTTTATCAAAGTTGATCATCCCTGAATAATAACTGGCGGCGTCTACCTTTACGCCAAACAGGTCTGATTTATTGAATTCCTCTAGTGCCTGTGGATACTCTTTAAGGTTATAAAGTGCAAAACCAAGATAGTAGTGATATTCCTCGTCGTTGGGTTTTATTGATGCGTATTGTTTTAATATATCAGCAGAATCTTTATGTCTTCCGTTCTTTTGATATGCCACGCCCAACATAAAAAGATAATCAGGTGTATTTATCTGGTCCTTAATGCTCTCCAGAATAGCCAGGGCTTCTTTGTTCTTGCCTTCGTTCATAAGGACGAGGGCTTTTGCTTTTTTAATGTCAGCACGTTCTTGCGAGAACAGGGCTGGTGAAAAGAAAATTGAAGAAAGGACAAAGCATACAAATAATATATTCTTCAACTTTAGGCCCCTTGAACCTCTATGGCGCCTTTTTTCCTTAAACTTATAAGGGCGTCGTATATATCTATGTCGTCGTTGGAATTATAATTAAGGATATCTGCGATCTTGTCATGCTCAATTATAGTACAAAGAATGTCGAACTCACCGAATGTATAGGACGTCTTAAGGTCCACGGCATTGGTATTGAAATTTATCTTTATTTCATCGGAAGGTATGTTCTTCCTCGTCCTTGCATACCACTCGCAGGCCCTTTCAGCCAGAGAACAAAGTTTTTGTATACCAAGGTAGGCAAGATCTGATTCTATTGGGTAGCTCACTGATATGGTATTCTTGAAGTGGAAATTACCCTTCTCCCATCTTGCTATCCTAAGGAAAGCTTTTAGGCCTCTCGTGCCTGGTGTTATGAAAGTAGAGACAAGGTTCCTGTTCTTTATCACGAGCACGGCCCTTTCTTTCTCGTTTATAAGTTCAAGGGTCCCTTCGTCATATATGGATGCACAAAGTCTTAATATCTCATAATACGGAACAACGCCTATCGAGCCTTTAAGTCTGCCTTCTTCTTTTTCCAATGGGTATATTATCTTTAAGGCTGTGTTCATGGACTTTGACAATGACTTGTCAGCTGTTTTCTTGGCTTCATTAAGGGCCGAGTAGATAAAAGACCTGCGCTGGTCGCCTTTCATTATCTCAGCTTCCACAGAACAGATCTTCTCCATTATGAACTCTTTTGCATTCTCAGAGACATAAACATAGTGTTTGATGTCCATCTCTGACATCAAAAGCTGTGCATCCACTTTTGAATCTTGGAGCATGCCTATGATGCTGATCCCCTGAGAGAATTTTTTGAGCTTCATTATGAACTCAGCCATGTTCTCTGAGAATTCAGAGGAAACGAACGCTATGTCATAGTGTTCCTCTATTATCGCTTTAAGCGCAACTACCTCTGTAGAAAAGATCCTTGGAGCATAACCATACTCGTTAAGGGCATCCCTTATAATGTCTGCCCTGACCTGATCACCATCCAATATACAAACTGAAAATGTCTTCATCAAAAATATTATACTACAACCTTAGAACTTTAGTGCAAATGTTGTCATCATACCCATGCCAGTGGCTTTGCCCGGGAAATACTCGCCAGGGAAGAACCAGCCAAGCCTGATGCCGGTCTCAAAGTAGTCCTTCCACAAATATGTGGCATTAAGGTCAAACTCTGTACCAAGGCTCTTCTTTTGAGCGGCGAAAGCCCTTCTTTGGGTCATGGCGTAAGCTATAACAGTCTCTATCTTTAAGACCTCAGAGAAAGTATAGGCAAACCTAGGAGCAAAGAATATGGCGCCAAGGTCGTTGAAGTCAGAACCTATGCCACCGCTGCCGTGAACACTGTCCCCTCCTATCCCAAGATCCTCGTTGAACAGCAACATGGCTATCTTATAAGCCCTGTTAAAGTGGAACGCGTTATACTTATTATCAGCTGAGCCGTCCTCTCCAGTAGCAAGACCGGTCTTAAGCCCAAACTCCGCTGCACCAGGTGCATAGAGGAATTCAAACAAGAGGCCAAAAGCCTGTTCCTGGTCCAACTGTCCATCAGCATCATAATCCCTTTCATGGCCTTTTCTATATGCAGCTTCCCATCCGATCGTAATGCCGGTCTCTGGGAACATTTTCTTCTGATATACGTCGTAAGTATGTACTCTTTCCTGTCCAGCGCCAAAATCAAAATGCCACATAAAGCCTATTTCCATATTAGATTCAGGCTCTGAATATCCTATTTGTGTCTCGAAAGAGCTCTTATTATCACCATAATAGTTGACCGCACCCTCTGACCTCACATCATATGCAAGACCGAACCAAACAGTGCCCATCATAAGCTTGTAAGCCATCCTGTCTACACTGTCCCCATAATAATCCCATATCCCATCTCCGGAGTTATAGGTCATACCCAAACCATAGTTAAGAGGCTGACGTCCAAGAGTGAAAACACCCCAGTCACTGGTCCACTCAAGCCAAACCCTTCTAACATTAAGGTTTGCGTTTACGTTGTCTCCGCTCATTATCCCGCCGGCAACAAAGTTCCCTGTCTGGCCACCCATAGATGTTGAGCTTAATGCAGATCCAGCAAGTAGTATCCATTCCGATTTTATCCTTACGTCGTCAAAAACTATAAGCTCTGGTTTTAGTTTAAAACGCTGAAGCCAATAAGTTTTGGTATTGTTGGAAGCATTGGG
>JAKLHL010000189.1 GCA_022710165.1 Bdellovibrionales bacterium
AACGAGGGTGTGGGCGGCATAGTATGTTCTGCACTTGAAGTTAAAGAACTAAAACAAAAGATAAACAAGAAATTCGTTGCCGTGGTCCCAGGGATAAGACTTCCTGAGGGTGACACCAACGATCAAAAAAGAGTGGCAAGTCCGGACGTTGCAGTAAAGGACGGGGCTGATTATCTTGTGATGGGCCGTCCAATCTACGGGGCTAAAGATCCTGTGGACGCTTTGAACAGGACTTATTCTTTAATATCGGGAGCCGTGAAAATATAATGTGGATATACGGAATAAATACAGTACAAAGTGTTCTTACAAAAAGGCCAAAAGGCGTTAAGGAAATATTGGTGGTAAGGTCAAAGGACCATGCCAGCGATAAAAAGGACCCTAACTCAAAGATAGAGGAACTATTATCCCTTGCACAAAAACATTCAATAAGAGTGGCCAGCGCTCCTGCGAGCGACGTATATGAAAGGACCGGGGTTAAAGAGACTGCAAATCATCAAAGGATATTGGCCTTTGTTGAGCCAAGACCTTCGCGCAGCTTAAAAGATCTTATGGGCCTTGAAGGAAAGAACAGGGTCTTTTTGATCCTAGACGGTGTTACAGACCCGAACAACCTTGGTGCGATAATAAGGACCGCGGTAGGTTTTGGTGTTGAGGCGATAATACTTCCCAAGGACAGGTCTGCACAGATAAAGGACGACGTTTACAAGACCTCTGGTGGAGCGGTAGAGGATATAGATATCTGTGTAGAGGTTAATCTTGTCCGTGCAGTGGAAGAACTTAAAAAGAACAGCTTTTGGATATATGGTTTTGAGGAAGATGCAAAAAAGAATATCAACGAGGCTGATCTTAAGGGTAATGTTTGCTGTGTGATGGGCGGTGAGGACTCTGGAATAAGAAAACTCTTGGCAGAGAACTGTGACATGATGCTTAAAATTCCGATAAGTAATAAAGTTCAGTCTTTGAATGTGTCGGTTTCTGCCGGCATTGTTCTTTACGAAGTGAGGAGGCAAAAACTATGATCTTAACTTTAGCTCTTGTTTTTTGTTTGAGCACTAACACATTCGCCGAAAGGTGTGCAGGCATCCAGGGCGCGCCAAGATCCATGGGCGGTGAACTTAGGAACAACAAGGATAAGAAGGTGGACCTTTTTGAGAGGATAAGGAAAGGCAAAGCCATATATGCAGAGGAACTTGGAAAGAAAGGCGTTAGCCTTTTAGGTCTTGCCCCAGAGGATAATTTTGGACGTAGCGCTCTTACCTATGCAGCAATATATGACAATCCAGAGGCTGCAAGGGTACTCCTAGATCATTTTAACGATAACGAAAAAGCAGCTTTCTATATAAAAGAAGACGGCAAGACAAAAAAGGCCAGGGATGTTTTTATCAATACACCTGATGTGTTGAACGAGACCACACCTTTAATGTACGCCGCTCAGTATGGATCTGTTGGAGTTGCAAAGATGCTTTTGGATGACAAATTCATAAGGCTGGACCAGGGTGATAAATTCGGAAGGACTGCCCTAATGTATGCGGCGGCCTTTGGTTCAAACGATATAGTTAAGGCCATCGTTGAAAAAGACCCTGCTTCTGTGAACTCTGTGGATAAATATGGCCATACGGCTTTTTATTATGCCGCTCAGAATAATGACAGCGTCGATGTATTGGATCTTTTGGCAAAAGATAAGGGCTTTGACCCAGAAGCATGCTCCTGTTCATCAAGGAAGGCTAATAAGCATCTTAGGAAACAGGGCGGGCTTTGCGCTAAGGGTTAAAAGCGTTTACAGATCCTTCCTGCTGTGCCGCCTTGAGCTCTGAGCATCTCTTCTGTACCGAGCAAGTCGTAATTTATTATGGTATCTATATAGACGCTCAACATTATACCTTTGTATAAAGGTTGTATCGGCATCATGCACTCTTCTTGGAAGGTTATGCCTTCAAGGTCCAAAAACTCACCGTTCAGGGTCACGTCACAGCCGGCAATATGGAATTTGGTATCGCTGTATATTATGGAGCAATCATACTCATAGGTCCTGCTCTTTGAGGAGACCTTGAAGTAAACGTCTTTTGCATCTTGTTCGTCGCTGGTGTGGAACCATTTAACGTAAGTGCTGGAGAGTTCATCTTTTACTTTTACTTCTTTAACTGAGTAATTCTCGTCCGTCCTTTCATTCTCAAAACTTGCTAATTCATCCATTAGTCCCTTGGACTTTATAATGGCGTCATCTGTTATTACATCGTGTAATTTTGTTATGCCCTTGCTCTTATATATGGGGATAAGTTTTTGAAGCTCGCTCTTGGTGTTTGCCTCAAGTACGGCTTTGCTTGCGAACTCTGTGCAAAACAGTGGGGCAGAGATAAGCGCGGTTACGAGTAGTAATTTTTTCAAGGCAATGTCCTCCATTTAGCGGGATCAAGGCACTTCTAGCAAATTCAAAACATAAGTGTCAAATTTTTCTTGCATTTTAAATCAATAAAATATAATCAATTGGAGCTTGCTTACAAGCGCTGGTGTAGCTCAATTGGTAGAGCATCTGATTTGTAATCAGAGGGTTGCGGGTTCAAGTCCCATCACCAGCTCCAGTTCTTTCTTAGTGTGGAGAGGTACCCAAGCGGCCAAAGGGGACAGACTGTAAATCTGCTGGCATTTGCCTTCGAAGGTTCGAACCCTTCCCTCTCCACCAACTTCTTTTTTAACCCTTCCGTTGACCTGCGGCATTTTCAAATGTAAAACCATCCTAATTTAAATCGGAGGTGTTCCTTATGAAGAAAGGTCTTTTCTTGGCTATGGCGCTTTCATTCGTTTTTATCGTTTCCTGTGGTGGCGGTGAATCCAGTACAGCCGCAAACAAAGAAGAAGCTTATGTTGTTGGAACTCAATTCGTTGGTGCTGCTTTAGGCAGTCTTCCTGCTGCATCTTCTTTAGACGCTGATTCGTATCAAACAGAAGTCGCTTATAACTGGGGACCTTATGACTGCACTACAAGCGGAACACATGAGTATAGAGGGACCAACTATTATAATGATACTGAAGCTATGGGATCATGGAAGTATTCATATAGAGTAATACTTAACAGCTGCGCAGGCCCTGACCTTTTGTGCGGAACAGATGCACAGTTCACATTGAACGTAGAGCCTACAGTCGCTTATGAATACAGGGTAGATACTCATAAATATATTATAACCTTTGGCGGAAGCTATAGCTACGAGGGACCTTTGAGCGGTACCTGCGCTATGGACTTTTCTCTTACCTTTGACGAATCACCACAAACTGCTGCAGT
>JAKLHL010000019.1 GCA_022710165.1 Bdellovibrionales bacterium
TGGTTCATTACCGTCTATTATTGCAGACCTCAGTCCGTTCATAGGATCTGTATCGTCCAAGTCCAAGGGCCTTTCTTCTTTCTTTACGCCCGAGTACAACTTAACATATTCCAGAGCGGACACATCGTGCCCCAATATAACGCCCATGGACATCAGCGCCGACCTCATCTTATCAGAAGAAGGATTGACTATGGCAAGGTTCAGCCCCGAGTTTAACGCCATGGCAAGGAACATCTGGTTAAGGTTCTCCCTTTCCGGCAGGCCGTAAGAGATATTGCTTACCCCAAGCACCGTGCATAAATGCAGCCTCTTTCTTACCAACTCAAGAGTCCTTATTGTCTCTAAAGCATCCTTCTGGTTGGATGACAGCGATAATGTTAAAGCATCTATGATAAGGTCCTTTGTGTTGAACCCGGCTTTTTTTGCGGAAGCTTTAAGCCTTGAGGCCAGCTTCAATCTGCCTTCTGCTTTTGTTGGTATGCCTTTCTCGTCCATTGCAAGACCTATGACACAGGCACCGTACCTTTTTGCAAGTTTAAAAATAGCGGTCGATTTTTTTAAATCAGCGGTCGTTGAATTTATAAGTAGTTTACCGCCGTAGTTCCTCAAGGCGGCCTCTATTACACTGTCGTCAGAGGAATCGGCACAAAGAGGCATATCGAACGCCCCGCTTAGAAGATTAAAGGACCTTTTTATCAGGGCCTTTTGGTCAGCGCCGGCCACCCCCATATTAACATCAAGGATATCAGCCCCGCTCTTTATTTGAGCCCTTGCAGATTCAAGGACGCTGTCAAAATTAAGGGACTTTAGTTCCTCTATCATCTTTTTTCTGTTGGTAGGGTTTATCCTTTCGCCTATGACAGCGCACCTTAGTCCATCACCTATGGTAACGACCCTGCTGCCAGAAGATAAATATGTGCCTTCCTTTATCCTGACTTTCTTTAAGGGTACTTTCCTTGATAGTGTCTTTTTAAGAGCACTTATGTATTCCGGAGTGGTACCGCAGCAGCCTCCAAAGATCCTTGCACCGCTCTTTATCCATTCGTCCAAAGAGCCTGTAAAATCCTTGATGCAAAAGTGCTGGTCACCTACACCGGCGTTAGGATTCACTATCAATGGTTTAGAACTATGCTCGCCCATCCTTCTGAGTATGTCGCCCATACTGTCGGGGCCGACGGAACAATTCACACCTATGAAGGAAACATCCGTGGCGTCAAAGCTTACAGCAAAGGCCTCTGGCGTATTGTTAAGCAGGGTCCTCCCGTTAGCATCAAAAGTAAGACAAACGCCTACTGGAAGTTTGCAAAGGTCCCTTATCGCTATGTAGGCAGCCTTTGCCTCCCTTATATCGCTCATGGTCTCTATCACGAATATATCGGTACCTTCATCCAGTATTATCCTGACCTGCTCGCTGAAGATAGAGATCAGTTCTTCCATGTCTGCCCCGCCTAGCGGAGGGAGCAGTCTTCCTGTAGGTCCTATGCTTGCGGCACAAAGGGCATCCTTTTTATTTGAAAGTTTTATTGCTTTCCTTACGCACCTTATTGCTGTTCTATTTACATCCTCTATCCTGTTATCAAGTCCCCACTCTCCAAGTTTGGTCCTTGTAGCGCCGAAAGTGCTTGCCACGACGTAATCTGAGCCTGCCTCATAGTAAGACCTGTGTAACTTGACGTAAACTTCTGGGTCATCAAGAAGAAGCTGTTCCGGGCATATGCCTTTCTTTAACGCACCCATCCTCATCAGCTCAGTGCCCGTAGCACCGTCCGATATAAGGAATTTTTTGTTCTTCAGTAATTTATTGAAGCTGTTAATATCCATTTATTGAAAAACCTCATCGCACCAGAATGTTAGGATAGAATATCAGGAGCGCTCCAAGTATCAGCATCAACGCACCGCTGATGAACTTAAAGAGCTTTCCGTGTTTTTCTGTGAACTTGTAGTGTCCCATAGTATAAGCAAACACAGCGACTATTATAGCCAAAGGTACAACATAAAGTACGTTATAAAGGCCTATGTACATATAGGTCTCAAACGGAGGCAGCCCCCTTAAAGAGAGTATCCTCGTGTATATCGCTGGAAGCCCAACGGTACATCCAAGCTCTATGAAGTTAACAAAGACCGCCAACGCTATCGTGCCCAGTATTGCAAGGGTCTTGTTCCCTTCGTTCATTATCTTCCTGGACTTTGCATAGAGTTTTGGCTTCGCTGACTCTGGTATCATAAGGGAAACGCCTTGTTTGAAAAAGAAAAGCTCCTTGATGTTTATAAGGCCCATTATTATAGCTACAGCCCCTAGAACTATCGTTATCAGTTTTGAATATCCGATAACAAGGAATATGTTCACCCATGCCGTCATGAACATGAAGTAGACCACGGCGGATGCTGCTACAAAAGTAGCTCCAAGGAATATGATCTTTTTTCTGCTCCCTGCATAGACCATAAGGCCCAAAAGGAACATCAAGACCCACATTGCACATGGATTTAGTCCGTCGAGGAAGCCCATATATACCGTAAGTGCAGGGATAGAAATGGTGCTGACGTTTATGACGCCTATCATGGGTATGTTTATCTCGTTCTTTGGGCACGCATGCTCAACACCCTTTAGTTCATTGATCTCTTCTATTATCGCCGCACAGGTCACATCCTTGGAAAAACCTACAAAGAACTTGTTACCTATAAAGAACGTCGGCACACCCTGCGGTTTAGTATCATATTGCTCTGCCACTTTCTTGAAATACCTGGCATTATCCTTGTTCTTTTTAACTTCATATTGAAATACGACAAGGTCAGGATCATCCTTTTTAAGTTTATCCAGGAACTCGTGGGCCTTTTTGCAGTGAGGACAATCGTACGAATAGAACAAATATAGATAGACCTTGCCTTCCGCATCACGCACTTTTTGTATCTTGTCAGGAAAAGGAGAGTCTTTCTTGATGAGCTCCTGCACCTCTACTTTAGAGAACTTCCCGCCCTCGACATTGCAAGGAGCTTGTTCCTTTTCCACACTGCAGACCTGTGCATAAGACGACAAGGAGAACGATAATAACGCCGACAATAATATTCTCTTCATTCTGCATCCTTAAGTTCTACGGGGCCTTCTGCTGACGGTATAAAATTCCTAAAACCGCCCTTTTCTGGTCTGGCCATGGCGTAGAATATATATCTTTGATAGAGCTGTACACCGCCGTTGGCAAGCAGCATTAGCTTTTGAGGTGTGGTGAACATAGGGTTCTCATCTATGCTGTAAAGCACAAGATCATAATCCTTGGTATGCCCGCTGTTGGCGACCGCCAGATATTTTGAGTAAGGAAGTTTCTTTATCTTTAGCAGGAAGCCTGCAGCATAAAGCTGTTTCATAAGCTCCTGGGCTACAGCAAGCTCTTCCGGCATATCTGGTACAAGTATGTTAAGAGGTATTTTCTCGGCTTTCTTTGCGCCTATAGCCTTAAGGAATTCCGTTACGGCTATCCTTGCATCAAAAGGCTTGTAGGGCCTGGTCTGGAACCTTTCAGGGAAAGCACAGCTTGCATAGAGGGACCTGCCGGAGTTTATCATGACGTTACCATCAAAGACCAGTTTTGAAAGTCTCTCCCTGTTAACTCCCTGAAGAAAAGCCTGCCTTACATCAACGTAAGAAAGATATTTTGAATATGGGCTGAAAAGCAGATATTGGTATGAGTATATCAGCCTCTTTGATTTTTTATATGCTCCAGATTTAACATCCTTATTCTTAAGAAGCTTATAGGCTGAATAAGGCATCCTGTACGCAAGGTCCACAGATCCGTCGCTGAGGCCTGCAGCCCACATTGAGCTCGGCATGAACCTAAAATTGAGCTGGTCTATCTTTGGAAGACCGGTCCTCCAATAAGACTTGTTCTTGTAGAGTATTATCTGGGACCTTGATTCTTTCTTGTCCCATATTTTCCAGTCCTTGAAATAGAAGGGCCCTGTGCCTATCGGATATTCTATAGCCCAGCTGCCAGCATCCTCAAAGTAATTTCTCCTCGCTATATACGAGGTCCTGGCCAGCACCCTTTTGAACCTTTCAAAGAGCCACTTGTTCGGTATGTCTATGCCACCGACGTTGTACTTTACTATGAACTTAACATCCCTCTGCCCAGAGACTTGCACATCCTTGATCATGTCCAACACGGCAGAAAGGGTCCTGGAGCTTTTAGTCCTCCTGATAGAGAACACCACGTCCTGAGGGGTAAGCTCGTTGCCGTCGTGAAAGTATATACCAGGCCTTAATCTGCAGCTTATCGCCATGTCCGCGTTAGTCTCTACGTCCTCTGAGTATGAATCAACATTGCAATACTCGACCAGCGATTCCTTTGGGTTCCCGGAAGCGTCAGCCTCATATAATGTATCGTATATCTGTTTCCTTATATCGTCCAAATGAGGAGGCAGGCTTTCATGCGGATCAAGCTCCCACATGGAGACTATATCCTTTTGTCCTGTGCAGACCACGGCCCGCCTTTGTGCATACAGGCCCGTAGATAAAAAGACCAGCAACAGTACTTTAAAGGACTGTCTCATGGTTATTGTTCTTGCTCACTCCTAAAGCTGGAGGCCAGCGCCGGAGAATATTTAACCTTGCTTGCCCAGCTCTTTTTCAGTTCATTAAGATAAGAGATATATTCCTGGCTTCCCCTTTTTGTCGCGAACTCGTTCTTGTATGATCTAAAATCCTTGCTCTTAACGTTGAAGTTGTCTTCCTGTACCTGTCTTACTGAGACAATATAAGAAGCTCCTGCCACCTGTCTTGAATATAGCCTGCCCTTCTTAAGGCCAAAGGCCCATACGACATCGTTGGCGTTTGAACCGGGAACTTTGTTAAGACCGGTCGATGAACGAGAGAACAAGCCGGAGTCCTGGACACTCTGTTTGAAGAGGGAAGCGGCCCTTGATATGTCCGTCATCTTTAAGGCTTCAGCGGTACGCACCTCTGCAAGCTCATCCTGCTTCTTCCTCAATATAAGAGTTCTGGCTATGTCCTCTTTTACGTCGTCGAATAACTGGACCTTGCCTTCCTTCTTGAACTTTTCATTGTTAGCCGTAAAGTAACTCTCTGCCTCTTTCTTGCCATAAGACGAAAGGTACTTGTCTATTTCCTGTTTGCTGACCTGTGAAGCTGATAGTTCAGGTACTGTGACCTTGAACACAGACAGTGATATCTTTTCATTTTCCATCTTGTGCTGGGCCACCACTTCTTCATCGCTGGCTTTGCCAGATGTAGCTATCAGGTCCCTTAACTTGTTCCTTACGAGCTCGTCCCTCTGCATCTTCTCGAACTCTTGAGGGCTGGTCCTGTTATAATTAAGTATGGTCTTGTAATATTCCATATCGAACCTGCCGTTCTTCTGGAAATAAGGGACAGAGGCTATTGCGTCCCTGAGCTCCTCTTTAGGTACATCTATCTTGTTGTTCTCAGCCTCTTTGGATATTATCCTTTCAAATATCATCTCCTGGAGTATCCTTCCCCTGATGTTGAACGACTCCAGCATCTTTTCATCTAAAGCCCCGCCGAACTGCCTTCTGTAACGTTCCATGACGCTCCTGTATCTGGACAGGAATTCACCCATTTTAACCGTTTCGCCGCCGACCTTTGCGGCCCAAGTCTGTCCGCCAGCTGACTGTCTAGAAGAATAACCAAAGAAAAACGCAAGCCCGACTATGACCACAACTATGATGGCCATTACCAGCCAGTGCTGAGAGTTCCTTCTTAGTACGTTAAGCATATGATCCCCCCTTAGTGTGTATTACTAGTATAAGGGTTTAGCATATTGTCATTATCCTAACAAGATATTAAAAAAGATATTGCTATGCGGCCACCGTCCAAATATTATATCCTACAGATCCAATGGGGAGGTTTACCATGATAAGGGGTTTTAGGATATATTTCGCGATCATGATCTTTGCTGCTGTAGTAGGCGGCTTCGTTGCTGGAGCATACATAACGTCGGCGGTAGAGGCAAAGCCTGCTGATAAATATGAGAAGCTATCACTGTTCACCAAGGTACTTCACATACTTGAGACCACCTACGTTGAGGACGTTGATGTAAAAAAACTGATCTACGGCGGTATAAAGGGAATGCTCGAGGAACTGGACCCTCATTCCGCTTTCCTTAATCCAGAGGATTATAAAGAGATGAAAGAGAGCACTACCGGCGAGTTCGGCGGTGTAGGAATAGAAATAACAAAAAGGGATAACATCATCACCGTAATAACACCCATAGAGGACACCCCTGCCTGGAATTCCGGGCTAAGGTCCATGGACAAGATAATAAAGATCAACGACGAATCTACCGCCGAGATGGACCTTCAGACAGCCGTCTCCAAGATGAGAGGAGCACCCGGCACCAAGGTAAAGATAACTGTTGCAAGGGACGGATCACAAAAGCCGATAGACTTCACCATAATAAGAAAGGTCATAAAGATAGTCTCTGTAAAGACGACACTACTGCCTGATGATTTCGGTTATCTGAGGGTGTCTACCTTCAACGAGAACACGGTCTCTGACCTTAAGAAAGGCATAAGCAAACTTGAGAAACAGACCAAGGGCGGCAAGCTGAAAGGTGTGTTGATGGACCTTAGGAACAATCCAGGAGGCCTTTTGGACCAGGCTGTAGGCGTTGTTGACATATTCCTGGACAATGGTGCGATAGTCAGCGTAAGAGCAAAGGACAAAGAGAAAAAAATAATAGAGTATGCAAAGCCTGACAGTGGTTACCTAAAGGACATACCTATAGTCGTTCTAGTGAACCAGGCTTCTGCAAGCGCCTCAGAGATCGTCGCTGGAGCTTTACAGGATAACAATAGAGGTGTCATAGTGGGCCAAAAGACCTTCGGAAAAGGTTCTGTCCAGACCCTTGTTGAGCTGGACGACAAATCTGCGATAAAGTACACGATAGCAAGGTACTATACACCTAACGGAAGGTCCATTCAGGCCACTGGTATAGAGCCTGACGTGAACATACTTCAGATAGACCCTAAAGTAATGGAAGAAGAAAAGATATTGGAAGAAGATGCCCAGGATAAGTACAGTGAGGCTAATCTTTCAGGGCATTTTGAGAATGAGAACGGTGATGAGAATTCATCACTGATAGAGAAACTTTATGACCGTGCAGAAAAAGGCCTAAAGAAAAAGATGAAAAAGCAGGACATAAAAAAGATAGTTGACCTTGAGTATGACTATCAGGCCGCACAGGCATATAACTACTTGAAAGTATACGCCATAGGCAAAGAAAAGAGGGCCGCCAACAGCGATAACAATAATTAAAAGATAATTTAGCATATAAGACAACAGAAAAAAGCTAGCTAAAATTATCCTTTGTTAATAATAACTTATGTTTAGGTTTTTGAAAAAAGTATAAACAACCTTGCTCCAGCTACAGTGCCATTGATATAATTACCCTATTATGAAAAAACTACTACTCTTAGCGGCTGTACTATCCTGTTTAATGGGGAGTGCTTCAGCGCAAATCTCTTTCTGGGACCAAGAAGAAAAAAAAGAGGCCCCTGCAGTAAAAGGATTCCACTTAGGTGAGACCTTGCTAATGTATGCTGCAGCAAATAATGACACCAGCACTATAACAAAACTCTGTGATAATCCCGATCTTGATGCCTCCAAAGACGCAACCATAAAGTCAAAATATTCGCAGGAGATCATTGCAGGTGATGCAAAGATAAGGACTGCAATAAAATACCAGGTTGAAAAGCTCGCCAACTTAAAAGTTATGGAAAAAGAGCAGGCTACAACTTATAAACTTAATGTAAGGAAAAAAAGCTACATAAAAGCCATGATGGCGAAAGATGAGGTATCTGCTATAACGGTAGCCATATCTTATAACAACCCTCAAGCTCTCAACATACTGCTAAAAAAACTTAAAGAAGCAACCGTTGATAAGGATTATTTTGTCGCCTATCTTAACGCAGACAACGTCTCTGGACTTAATTTCCTACAGTTCTCAACTTATTTTTATTATGATACAGAATTCAATCCTGAGAAGAATATCGTAGTAATAAAACTGTTGTTGGCTTACGGAGCTAACCCAAAAGCGAACCCAATACAAAAGAGCTTCGCTGGACAAAGAGACCCCTTAGAACTTGATCTAATAACACTCTCAGCAATAAACAACAATGCACCAGCGATAGAGCACTTAAGGAAGTACTACACATCTATGATACAAAGCGAAGACTATGCTACGATGCTCTTCCTAAAAGCAAATGCCGGAGCTAATTCTGAAGTAACTGCCAACGTATATAAGGCAAAGAATGTCGCCCAAGCATCAAGCACAAAAGAGACCATAGCGGCCTTGGACAAATGGATAGACATGCTCAAAGGAAAATGTATAGATGAGGGCGGATACGTAAGTTATACCAATTTTTTCAAGATATACGATGATGATGACTTTCTGGCTTTATTCCATGTAAGCTACAATGTAGAACTTAAGACCAGCAGGATCTGCGACGTCGTAGTTAGCAAGCCTGAAAAGACTGACGGATCAGTATCAAAGGCACAGATGTATTCAGAGATAGAACACTTCTACAGTCCTAAATCCGATGCTGACTATGTAGCGGCTACGCACAGGGAAGTCTACATAATGCCTGTATGGACAATAACTGATCTCAAAGAGGAACTAGGGTTCACCGTCATTCCTGCCGGCTGCACAAGAAAGAACTCTACAGAGGTTTGCATGGGACAAGGTGTCATAAAAATAAAAGTAGGCAATGACCCTTATAAAGCTTACGTAAGCATTATTGAATCCAACGACGACAATCTTAGGCGTTAGAGTTTATAATATCAATTAGTTCATCGGCGTAATGATTGATGACCTTCTGGTCTTCACCCTCTATCATAACCCTGGCTATAGGCTCTGTGCCAGAGTACCTTACAAAGACCCTGCCCTTTGAACCAAGCTCGCTCTTTATCTGTTCAAGCTTCTTTGAAAAGCCTTCCATCTTCTCGAATGGGACCTTTTTCTTTACCTTGGTGTTCTTTAGGACCTGTGGATATTTTCTCATTACATTAGAAAGCTCACTGAGCGGTTTTCCTGTCCTTTCCATCATGGCCAGGACCTGAAGACCTGCTATTATACCGTCCCCGGTAGTAGTGTGGTCCAAAAGTATTATATGGCCAGACTGCTCTCCCCCAAAATTGTAGCCAAAATCCCTCATCTTCTCTACGACGTACCTATCGCCGACCGCAGCTTCCACCACATTTATATCGCGTCCCTTCATTGCAACCCCAAATCCAAAGTTGCTCATTGGGGTCACGACTATGGTGTTCTTTTTCAATTCATTGCTCGCTTTCAGCTGTATTGCGATCATGGCCATTATCGCATCACCATCAACTATGTTTCCTTTCTCGTCCACAAGTATGACCCTGTCCGCATCACCATCGAGGGTCATGCCTATGTCTGCCTTGTGTTCCTTAACAAGGTCTATTATGTTCTGTGCGTGCAAAGCACCGCAGTTGTCATTTATATTTACGCCGTTAGGTGTGTTGCCTGTAACTATCAGATCGGCGCCAAGCTCCCTGAATATTGCAGGGCCGACCTCAAATGCAGCGCCGTTGGCACAATCAAGGACGACCTTCTTTCCGTTAAGAGTAAGATCATGCGGGAACGACTCTTTTGCAAAAACGACATACCTTGAACCGGCATCGTTCAAGTCCTTTACTATTCCCAGCCTCTCTGGAGCACCGTATGCTTTCTTTAATTCCTCAGAGAACATAAGTTTCTCTATTTTGTGTTCGACCTCGTCTTTAAGCTTGAAACCGTCCTTATCGAATATCTTGATACCATTATCGGTGTATGGATTGTGTGATGCTGATATTACAATACCTGCATCCGCCCTCATGTCCTTAGTAAGGAACGCTATAGCCGGGGTGGGAAGAGCTCCTACAAAGAAAACGTCCATTCCCATAGACGAGATCCCTGCACCAAGCGCAAGCTCTATCATGTATCCTGAGCTCCTGGTGTCACGTCCTATAAGGACTTTCCCCTTGTGTTTGTCGCCGTCCCTGAACATGTAGCCGATAGCCCTTCCGAGCTCCAGGATATTCTCCATGGTAAGCGGCTCAACGTTAGGCACACCTCTTATGCCGTCTGTACCGAATATTTTCCTTTCCATTTGGTTTTATTCTCCTCTAAACACGGTCACATTAACTTTCTTTGGATAAACGCCTATAAGCTCTATACCTTCTGGCATCTTAACCAATACTTCTTCGCTGTAATTACCCTGGGCGTTGAAAGATATGTCTATATATGCCCTTATGGCCTTTGTATCGAGCCTTTCTATCTTTTCCTTTGGGCCCTTCAATACAAGGTCAACGCGGTCTTTTGCCAATTTGAAATTATTATGCCCTATTACATCCAGCTTAACACTATTGAACCTCTTTTCCAGCATAACAGGTTTTACGTCGATATAGACAGTGAACCTTTCTGCAGAGAAGCTCTTGTAGAGCCTTTTATAACGATGGTCCAGGAAGACATCAGTTTTTAAAGGTGCTGAACTTCCTGTCACATCTATCACCTGTGTATATATCTCGTTGGTCCTTGCAAGAGCACCTTCAGACCCTGAGACATCTATCATGGAAGGCTCAACCCTTACACCCTCTATTCTGAACCCGTTAGCAGGCTGAGACACTATGCTTGGGACCAATTTCATTTTCTTTGTGCTTAGCTTTTCCAGTTTAATATTTATGCTTGAAGGATAGAAATCACTAACTTTGACACCTATAGGCAGGTTCATTATATCGGCATTGAACTTATAGTTGAAAGAACCCTCTTTTTTGTCCCTGATGTCTATCTTTATATACTCTTTCCTTTCCAGGACTTCCCTTATGAAGATCCTAGGCCCTGTTATTTTCATATCTATCGAGGTCGGTGTATTAGAGCTGGCTACGAGACCTGGAGCAGTAACATATTCAAGAGGGAGTTTCTTGACCGCGTCGGTCCTTTCTGAACCTGTAACAGCAAACCAAAGGCCTGCGGCTACTAACAGCGACAATAATTTAAGATGTACGTCCTTTAGGAAAATATGCTTTAAGTGCTTTTTTAAGAATGATGGCTGGCCTTTTCTATGCATTAGGCCCTCCCCTTTACATCAAAGATACCGTACAGGGTCTTTCTTAGCTCCGGCCCGTCCAGCGCCTTGATAAGTTTTCCGTCAACAGCAACAGATATTTCCCTCTGTTCCTCTGAGACGACTATCACTACCGCATCGCTAAGTTCAGCAAGGCCTATAGCTGCCCTGTGCCTTGTTCCAAGAGCCTTATCTATTCCAGGATTACTGGTGAGAGGCAGGAAACAGCCTGCGGCAAATATCCTTCCGTCCTTTATTAACACAGCTCCGTCGTGTATCGGCGAAGATGTAGAAAATATACTGGCCATAAGCTCTGGTTTTACCTCTGCATCAAGTTTTGTGCCTATCTCTACGGTATCCACAAGACCTATAGTCCTTTCTATAGCTATGAGCGCACCTATCTTTTTCCTGGAGAGCGATATCGACGACTTCACCAGCTGCTCTATGAAATGTTCGTCGTCCTTCTTGGCATTACCGATGTTCAGGAACGGAGCCTTTCCCATCTTTGCCAGTATCTTCTTTATATCGTCCTGGAAGACGATGATTATTATTATCACGAGGTAGCTGAAGAACCTTCTGAGTATCTCGTGAAGGGTTATAAGACCCATAGAGATAGAGACAACGTAAAGGGCCGCGAAAATGAATATACCCATCAGCGCCTGTACAGCCCTGGTACCTTTAAGCAAGACCATCAGCTTGTAGAAGATGAACGCAACGACAAGGACGTCAAGGGCATCAATCCATCTAAAACTGGAGATCGCGTCCTTTAGTATTAATCCCAGCACATTACACTCCTATCAAAGCCTTGTATGCCTTTATGACCGCTGTCAAGCCGGCAGGATCATGTGTCCTGAATATTTTAACACCTCGTTCCATCAAATACAATGAAATGGAATTAGAGATGCCGTCCCTAGCGTCAATATTTAGACCACTTATCTTTCCCAAATATGATTTTCTGCTTACTCCTGCACACACCGCATATCCCAGCGACGTAACAGAGCTTATTGAACCAAGTATACGTGAGGTGTCGTTCACTGAAAGCCCAAAACCTATGCCCGGATCGAGTATTATCTTGTCTGCGCCTATCCCACGGCTCAAGAACCTTTCCCTGCTTTGCTCGCAAAAGTCCATGAACATAAGCTCAGGGTCTTTGTGGTCTGTTATAGGGGTGTGACCCATGAGGCCGTTCTCAGAGATGTTCATCATAACTATAACGCTTGCGTCATGTTTTTTGATCAGATCAAGGTTGGCATCCACCGCAGCACCGCCGCTTATATCGTTAACTACGACCGCGCCAAGCCTTAAGGCCTCTTTTATTACCTGAGGCTTATATGAATCAACAGAAACGCTTATCCCAAGCTTAGAGGTTACAGCCTCTATTACTGGGAGGACCCTTTCTATTTCTTCCTGCTCTGATACTGCGTGGCTTTGAGGGCGCGTTGATTCACCACCTATGTCAACGATGTCAGCACCCTGGTTAACAAGTTCCTCTGCCCTCTTAACAGCAGAGTCCTTATCAAGATACTTACCACCGTCAGAAAAAGAATCCGGCGTCACATTAAGCACCCCAAGGACCAGAAAATCCTCGGCAAGGTCATAATGCTTGCCGCCTATGTTCAGGCCCGGCTTTATAACACCCATGGCCCTTTCCACAGCATCAACAACAACATTAAAACATTCTGGCTGCATTTTCATCTTTGTCATGAAGTAGTTTATCTGGGTCTTTGTTCCCATCAATATAACGTCGGTAAAGTCCTCTTTGCACGCATAGCTGTGCCTGCTAATGGCCGCATCACCACCCGCAGCCAGCATCTCTTGCTTAATTATGTTCGCCCAGGAGGTCTTGACCTTTTTGAGCATTATGTTGCGGTGCTGTGCCTTTCCACAAAGCAGCTTCAAAGCAGCAGGCTCAACGCCCACAGCCTCGATAAGCTTTCTGAGGTCATTTTCCTCGCTATATGGTATTTGATACGCCTGCATTCACCCTAGCCTCTTTAGGCGGAAGCACCCCTCCGTCCATCAGCATATCGACCTCTTCAGCGCTCAGCATTTCCCTTTCAAGAAGAGCCTCTGAGAGCTTGGTCAGTTTTTCCTTGTTCTTTGATATGATCTCTTTTGCCTCTTTGTAGCAGTTATTGACTATATCGCGTATCTCGCTGTCTATCATCTTGGCTGTTTCCTCGCTGTAGTTCTTCACAGTTGCGAATTCCTTTCCAAGGAACACTTCTTCGTGCTCATTGCCCCAGCCCATAGGCCCGAGCTTTTCGCTCATGCCCCAGTTGCAGACCATCTTTCTTGCAATGCTAGAGACCCTCTCAAGGTCGTTGCTGGCACCAGTGGTCTGTATGCCAAGGAGCACTTCTTCCGCTATCCTTCCACCCATGAGGACCTTTATCTCTGCAAGGGCCTTGTCTTTCTTCAAGAGGTATCTGTCATCCTCAGGAAGGGTCTGGGTAACACCCATTGCCATTCCGTGAGGTATTATAGTCACCTTGTGTATAGGATCAGCGTCTGGAATAAGTTTCGCAAGTATGGTGTGTCCAGCCTCATGTATAGAGGTGGTCTTTTTCTCTTCTTCGCTGATTATCATGCTCCTTCTTGCAACACCCATCAATATTTTATCCTTTGCACGTTCAACGCTGTTCATGCATATGTTCTTTCTGTCATCCCTTGCCGCTAT
>JAKLHL010000190.1 GCA_022710165.1 Bdellovibrionales bacterium
CTTTTGTGTCGGCGATACTCTTGCGAACACATGGGTTGACATAACTAGTTCTTCATATGCAGGGCTGTCCGGTGCACCTGAAGCACTCAGCATCGCTCCTGTTACCACTTCCTCTTCCTTGTCAGAAAGTTTGAGATCTTTTGCTATTGCTTTTGCTGTTGACTGGTGATCGCCGGTTATCATAAGCACTCTTATCCCGGCTTCTTTACACTCTTTAACTGAAGCTATCGCTTCTGGTCTTAAAGGGTCTATGAACCCAACGATACCTACAAAGGTAAGTCCTTTGGTGTGGTGGTCCAGGTCGTCATTTATGTCGACCTTTTCACTGGACTCCTTCCTAGCAAGGGCGAGTACTCTTAGGCCTTTCTGTGCAAGACCTTCAGCCTGCATCTCTATTAATTTTTTGTCCACAGGTAGTATCTCGTCCCCGCTCTGCATGTTAGTACAGAACCCGAGTATGGTCTCTACAGCTCCTTTGGCTGATATAACTATTTTTTCGCCTTCGCTCAGTATCGCTGCGGAATATTTCTTTTCTGATTCATAAGGGATATCCCTTAGCATCTTATATTTTTGCTTCTCTTTTGGAGTTACATCCAGTTTATAGCCCAAGGCAAGAAAGGCTACGTCAATTGAATCACCCCTGTGCTTCCATTCTCCATTTTCCTTTACGAGGTGACCGTCGTTTGCAAGTATGGCTGTTTCAGCTAGTATTCTAAGGTCCAGCAGGGAGTTCTCTAGTGAGTAGGGGCCTACAGGATGTATCTCACCTATGCCATTATAACCTTCTCCAGTGACGTTGAATGATGAACCGTCAGGAAGCACTATCTGCCTTGCGGTCTGCTGATTCACCGTGAGCGTTCCTGTCTTATCGCTGGCTATTACCGTACAGCTCCCAAGAGCCTCAACTGCATTAAGCCTTCTTACTATTACATTACGTCTTGCCATTCTTTTAGTTGCTATGGACAAGGCAACAGTTACTGCGATAGGGAGCCCCTCAGGTATTGCAGATACGGCAAGAGCTACAACAAAGAAGAATATATGAGTGAGGTCATATCCTTCCAGCCTTAGTATTATTGCAAGGATAAAGCTTATTGCAGCTACAATTACAGTTATATTCTTTGTGAATTTCTCCATTCTTTGTATGAGTGGTGTCTTTGCACTTTTTGATTCAGCTACACTTTTTGCTATTATTCCCACTTGAGTGCCGGCACCGGTGGCTACGACTATCCCTTCTCCTTTGCCAGAGACTATTGTGGATCCTGCAAAGGCCATGTTCTTTCTGTCAGCTATAACAGTTTCTCTAGGAAGCAGGTCTATCTTTTTATTGGCGGCCATGGATTCGCCGGTAAGGAAACTTTCATCTGCAGAGAGCTTGTTTATAGTAATAAGCCTGATATCAGCAGGGACTTTAAGTCCTGTCTCAAGTATAACTATGTCCCCAGGTACCAATTCCTCTGCAGGGATATCCATTTCCATCCTGTCCCTTCTGACCCTGGCCGTTATTTTCATCATCTTTAAAAGGCTTGATGCGCTTTTTTCTGCCTTATGCTCCTGATAGGTACCTAAAGAGCTGTTGATGGTTATTACTATGAGTATGAAAAGAGCATCAGAGGCATCCCCTATAGCTATTGAGGCTATTGCCGCAGCTATAAGGACTAGGACCAAAGGGTTCATAAGCTGGTTGAATATTATCCTGAATATGGTGGGAGGCTTTTTTGTAGGCAGGGAATTGGGGCCGTAATAAAGCTGTCTGTTCTTGACCTCTTTATCTGTGAGGCCGTGATTTCCTGTCTTTAACTGGGCCATTACATCTTTGATCTCGAATGAATGCCAGTTCTCACAACAGATAGTTGGGGCGTGTTCTTTTTTAATATTATTCATATGCTGTCCATATTACATTTTTTTTAAAAAAGAGCAAAAAAAAACAGAGGCTAGAGGAGGGTCCTTATATGTATTTTTCTATCAAATAAGATGCAACTTGTTCCTCAAGTCCTCCATGAGGTTCAAGCATCATTATTATATCACTGCAGTCCCTTGTTATAACTGTCCATAGGCCCATATTGAACTCCCTATTCTCTGGCAGTGCGTTCATTGGGTTGCCAAAGAAATCAGCTATATCGAAACAGCTCATGGACGCTACTTCTTCTCTTACTTTATCTATAATATTTTGTAAGCATTCTTTGCTATCAGTAGAAAGGCAATAGTCTAGTTCTTCACTGTGACGAGCAACGAACTCTTCGCCTAATATCCTTGTAAGTGTTGCTGCTTCGTCAGCTATTTGTAGTGGATTAGAAGCTGCTGATGAACCTGCACTTACGATTAAGGTTAAAAAGATCATAGTTAATTTTGTTTTCATACAGTCCCTCCGTATATGTTCCTTATTATTCCAGGCCAAGGTGAACTGTGAATTACGGTATTGTGAACTTTTTGTTAACTGTGAGGTCTTGTTTTCACAATTTGTTCACACATCGTTCGCAAAACCTGAACATGAATAAGTTATAAATACTACAGTAAATTGGAGGGATAAGATGATCCGCAAAATAATGGTTTTATTCACATTGTGTATTTTTAGTTTTCCTATTTTTGCTGATGCTGTTTTTACCACAGAGTTTCAGGCTAGAGTTGCTGGAGATAAAGGTGCTGTTAATGCTTTGGATAAATTGGGGATAGATCCTATTTTCTGCCCAGTGGTTCGCTATAGGCTATACGATAATAAGGAAGGAATATTTAAGAAGAACGATATCAGTATAAGATACCGTGACAAAGGTAAAAAAGCTGACTTTTGTGTTAAGCTCAAGTTTCAATATAGCGATGAGGTGTTAAGGGTTTTGTCTGAATATTTCTCAAAGGACTCAATAAAGAAAGAGATAAACAGATATTATAATTTTGGCGAGCATGCTGGGGAAAGCGGTTATATTGAGCTTACATTCAGGTCTCAGATTAAGAAAAAAGACATAGGCCTGGAGAATTCGGATAGTTTGAGTGAGTCACAGATATTGGGGATGTTAATTGGTGTCATAGGACAAATTAAGGAGAGTTATCCTGACAGTGATCAAGGAGATCCAACTCTTGCAATGATAAGAACAAAGATGAGCTTGTTGCTAGAGGCCTCCCCTAAAGAAGACTTGGTGATAAATTCATTCTATAGGTGCAGATGGGAACTGAGTGATTGGCAGGGTTATGGAGAGGTTACAGCAGAGTATTCCAATACACAGTATAAGGAGCCTTTTTTAGAGATATCGACAAGAGTTGAGGGTGA
>JAKLHL010000191.1 GCA_022710165.1 Bdellovibrionales bacterium
CTTTCCTGTCCTTGTAGCGTTCATTACAGCGTTGGCTACTTCTGAGTGGCCAAGACCAAGTACGTGACCAAGTTCATGGAGAGATATGGTCTCTAGGTCGTCGCAGTATGAGTATCCTGCAGGGCAGGTCCCCTTGTCTGTTGACCAGCCGACCTTTTGAGCGTTGAAAACTATGAAAGCACTGCTCATGGAGCTGCCATCACCATACTGTCCACCGACAGCAACAGTTGTGCTAGGATCAAAACCTGTATCAGCCATAAAGTTCTTGCTGAATACTATAGCATTGACTGCGTCAGGGTCCATACCCTCAGAAGATGCAAGGCCTCTGTCTATAGCACCTATCTCAAGTACTTCTATTCCAAGTCCTGTGTTCCAAGAGTCCATTGCACCTGCTACGGCACTTTGTGTGGCATCAGGAGTAGTATTTGATTCATAAGGGTTCAAGGTCATTGATACAGGGAACTGTTTCCATCTAGCACCAGACTCAGCGACCCTGTTAAGCCTATAGGCATGGATAGATGTAGCAAAGACCAGCATACTTACAGCGAGGATGATCCTTTTCATATTACCTTTCCTCCGCTACTTTCTTTATCATATCCTTCATCTCTTTCATTGTCCTTTGTTCAGCCTTAGGGATCGTGAACTGTACCTGTCCATGTTCTCCCTTCCTTACGAACATAGCACTTGTTTCAGCGCTGTCATTAACAAGTTTGTCGCCAGCTACATGATATAGGCCCTGTACGTTGCCTACTACGTTGAAAAAGCCGTTCTCGCCAAGGTTGAGAGATACAAAAACATCCTCATCCTTTGCGAACTCAGGCCTTCCCTCTATCTCAAGCTTCTTTCCATCAACTTCTCCACCCATTATCCTTACTGTCAATTCGTCATTCTCAAGTATCTCTATCTCTCCATCCTGCTTGTGGATCTCATTTACCTTGAGAGTGATGTATTCAAAAGGCTTGTTGTCCTCTATCTTTGCGCTTATATCGATTACACTGGCAGAAACTACATATTCAGCTCTTGTCATGATCTGCGCAGGGCTTTCTTCTATCATGGTTGTTGCGCTTGCAGTTCCAGGGAGGATCATCAGGGCCATTAAAAGATTTAAACAACATACGTACAGCTTCATCTTTTTATCTCCTCTTTTTACTACTTAGACAGCTTTAAACCTCCCTGTGGTTAGCTCGAAAAAATATATTTTACTTTGCAAACGGGTCCTCTAGATCTAAGAGGAGCGACCCGATGGTTTTTATCTTAACGACCTTGTCCAGCCCTCCTTTTTGGAAATTTTTTAGTAAGACTTCGGAATTATTGGTTATCTCAAATCTTAGGTAGCAGATGCTATCATCGGCATTTTTAACTATTATTATCTGAGCGGGCTCGGCAAGGGCTATAGGGCAGAAAAAACTGTCTGTTACCGGGCAGTTAATTAGATATGGAGCTGTGTCTTTTATATCAAGCTGACTTCTGCACTCTCTTGGAGTATCAAGGACCAACTCGTCATTTGCGTTAACTGAGAATAACTTTTTATTAATAAGGGCTTGAGAAAATTCAGCTGGGAAGCCTGGCTTAAGCTCTATATCCACAAGATCATAAAAATATGGTACTGCCTTGGAGTCGAATATACCTCCACGAAGGTGGTGAACATTAAGGGTTAGTTTTTTTGATGTTTCATCAAAGATAAAATCCACTATGCCAAAATCATTGGTCTTTATAAGGGTCATAGAGTTAGAGACTACTAATTCATATCTTTTCTTGCAGTATTCGTCACTTATCTTAACAAAAGCAGTCAACTCACTCTTATTTTCATATTTTACTACCGTATCAATGTTTATGTTGTCTCCAACCTTGACTTCTTCAGGGCATTCAGTCACCGCATCAAGCGTTTCAGCAAAAACTTGCCCATCTTCGTCGCTGTCCATTATATCAAATACATATTTTTCTAATGAGCTTTCATCCTGATTGATCAAGAAGTAGGCTAACTCTTCTCCGTTTTTATTCATTGTTATTGCGCAGGAAGCAAATATCATGAAAAGTCCCAGCTCAAGTGCCGTTAGAACTCTTTTCATCTTTACCCTCCTTATAGAACAAAAATCACTTATGCTAACTAATACATTATAGATTATGTGCTTAGAAAAGTCAAGGAATAATTTCAAACTCAGAAAAGGTCCTCCTCGAACTTCCCAAGAACGCCTTTAAGCCTTGAAATTGCTGAACTATGCAGCTGGCAAACCCTTGATTCAGAAACGCCTATGGTCTTTCCAATATCCCTAAAATTCATGTCATTATAGTAGTGAAGGGATATTACGGACCTTTCTTTTTCATTCAATGCTGCCATTGCGTTAGCCATGAGCTTTTTTATTGAACAGTTACTTGCTACATCAAATGGATTTGAGCCTTCGTCCTCGTCCTTAAGCTCTATTGAGTTTATTATGTTGTTATCGCTGTTTTTGCTTGAGCCGTCCTCTATCCTTAAGAAGGCTACAGGACGCGCATAGTTGGTCATCTCAAAATATCCATTCATCGATACTTTTAACTTCTTTGCCATTTCCTTCGCTGTAGGTTTTCTTTTTAGCTTGTCCTCAAGTTCCCTCTGAGCTTTCTCGACCAATTTTATCTTGTCCCTTACTGAACGGGAAACAGGGTCTTCTTCCCTCATATAGTCGAGCATGGCGCCCCTGATCCTGAACTCTGCATAGGTCTTGAACTCGTTCTTTCTTTTCTTGTCATACTTGTCTATCGCATCTATTAGGCCCAGAACACCATAGCTTATCATTTCGTCAAGCTCGACGGTGTAGTGGGTCCTTGCCGTCATCTTGTTCGCAAGATACTTAATTAATGGAGTGAATTCCATTATTATCTGGTTCTGGTTCTTCTTGCATATTGTTGACCTTTTTCTTTCTGGGTTCTTTATCAAACTTACAGTTGCCATTTTAAACCTCCCTTCATATAATCCTTTTTCTGTAAATTAGACAAAGCGGGGGTTAAGAATGGTTAGTTGATTTTAAAAAAAATGTGGGTATAATGCTTTTCGGCAGATATCCGGAAAACTTTAATAATTTTTAAGCATTTGAAATTAATGGATAAAATGCGTGCTTAAGCTCTCCAGCCCACGAGCTAGTAGGAAATAAGGTGACTTTGGGCCTAAAATGGTGATATTACAGGGCTTAGATTGAATTAAAGGAGTCTTATCATGAAAAATCTGATCTTATTTTTAACCCTAGTCCT
>JAKLHL010000192.1 GCA_022710165.1 Bdellovibrionales bacterium
TTTTAGTGCTCTCTATGGCCTCTTTTATTACAGGGCCTGCAAGACTTGCGCTAACGGCCAACACAAGAAGGTCCACTTTTTGAGGAAGGCTGGACACAGAGTCAAAACACTTAACACCGTCTATCTCAGAAGAGCCCGGTTTTATCACATAGACCTTGCTCTTATCAAAGCCCCTCTCCAATATATTGTTAAGGATGATACGTCCCATGTTCATCCCTTTCTCAGAAACACCTATTACAGCGACTGATCTTGGATGGAAAAGGTTCTCTAGTTTTTCCTTTGGTCTTTCAGGGTGTCCCTTGGTGAGCTTTGATATCTTCATTAAACCGTCTATCGCCACAAGTTCTCCATCATCGGTGACAACGGCAGGGTTTATCTCACACTCAGAGACAAGGATGCCGCTTGTGTTATCCTTGCCCTCATATCCAAAATAAGAACCAAGTTCCCTTAAGCCCTTAAGGACTGTCCTTATCTTTTCGTCGCTCAAAAGCCTTTTTTTCTCTCTATCAAGTCCGCCTACCTTATAATACGCAGAGCTTTTGCTCAAAAGTTCTATTGGGATATCCTTGTGGTCCCCAGAGATCACAGTAAAGGCATTATCCATCCTCTTGCCAAAGAACTCCGTGTCTATCCCTCCAACACCAAAACCTATAAGTGTGCCAAAATCGCCGCTGTTCCTCACAGAACAGATAAGCTCCCTGCCGAACGTAGACTTATATTTTACCTTCTCAACTACAAGAAAACCTCTCACGTCATATGAAGAAGTCCTCTTCTTTATATCGTCGATGGCTTTGGATATCTCTTTTTCGTTATTGTTACAGAAGAGCACTCCGCCAAGTTCGGTCTTGTGTAAGATCTGAGGTGATACTACCTTTACAACTACCTCGCTGGCCTTGGGAAGTGCTGTTATCTTATCCTCAGAAAAAGGAACGAATTTGAACTCAGGGGTCTTTATCCCAAGCTCCTTGAATATTGAATAGACCTCATGCTCTAAAAGGGCGTCCCTACTGTCTTTTTTAACAAGTTCCAGCAATTCCTTGATCTTATTCATGTTTACCTCTTTAAGTATAAGTACCGGACAAACACATAAAACCAAACAATTAAGGCCTTATCAAGAACTTAAAAAAATCCCCGGACAGTAACTTCAAAAGTCTGTCCGGGGAACTTTTATTTCCGATACCCCATAACCTTGGTTCGCATATTATATTGTATGGCAACATATGGCAACAAAAATGTGCCAGCCTTGTTATTTCTAATTATTATGATAAGTTCCGGCTCTATGCATAAGCTTTGCCTTAATAAATCTAAAAAAGGTCCACTAGCCCTGGCCATAGGCATCTTTGATGGGGTGCATCTCGGTCACAGCGACGTTATTAAAGAGCTAAAAAAGCACGACAACAATGCCATCTTCACGTTCAATCCACATCCCAGACCAAACACCAAACTAGTTGTACCTTTTTCTGAACGAATATCATTATTACGAAAGATGGGTATAGGCAAAGCCTACGCTGTAGATACAGAAGACCACATATTGGGCATGTCAGCGTCTGAGTTCATTGAAACTGTGCTGATAAAAACAATAAAAGCCTCTGACATCATCGTCGGTGAAGATTTTAAGCTTGGTAAGAACAGGGACACTGACGCCATCACGTTCAAAAAGCTCTGCAAAGAACACGGCATAAATGTGACCATAATAAAAGACCTAAAGATAGACGGTGTAAAATTAAGTTCCACGAGGATCAGGGAGCTTATCATAGGTGCTGACTTTAACTTGATAGAGAAGATGCTGGGTAGAAGATACTCAATAAAAGGCATCGTCACCAGTGGAAAAGGTTTTGGTGCAAAGCTCGGTTTTAGAACAGCCAACATAATACCACACAGGGAGATGGCAATACCTTCCAGCGGCGTATATTCGACCATAACCAAGTTCAATGGTACTGAACATAAGAGTGTTTGTTTTATAGGGGAAGGGCCAAAAGTAGTGGTAGAGACCCACATACCTGGGATAAACATCAACCTGTACGGTAAAAAGATAGAAATACTGTTCCTGAGAAAGATGAGGGAAGTTAAACGATTCAAGACTGCGGAAGAACTATCAAAAGCAATAGCTGAGGATATAAAGAATAGTGTCTAAGGCTTATACACCTATATACTAATTTGGCATACTTAGGCATTGTTTAAAAATATAAAGACCAATAAATTCAAACACTTGTTGGTTTAGGCTTTTTGGCATGGGGCTTGCTTATATTATAGTAGGAGAATGAACCACTAAGGGGGAGAAAGAGATGAAAAAGGTTTTGTTAGTAATAATAGCAGTAGTAGTTACAGCTTTCATGAGCTCAACTGCTGAAGCCAAGAAGACCAATGGATGGGACTTCCTTAATACTTTCTTTACAGGAAAAGGCCTTGATCCAGATTGTTACGTTGTAAACTCAAGAGATGGATATCAGGACGCAACTGTTATCAATGCTATGCAGGGCAAGAGCGTTTCTATAACATACGACGCTAACAAGAACGCATCTACCAAAGTACAATAAGCATCTATTATTGTGTAGTCGTACTTGTAGATTTCTTCTTATATATAGGCCCGTCGAAAATATTAAAAGAACTGTACACAGGTATGTAAGGCTTTAATAAGCACTCTTTGGATTCCTGCATTACAAAAGGGTCCATTTTGTAGCCTACGAACTTATCCTCAAAATCCTTTTGAAGCACATTTTGGCCTTCAGCAAAACAGAGTCCTGAGACGGCCAACAATATAAATACCAGCGATCTTAACATAAAAGCCTCCTGACTAAATAAGCTCTATGAGGGAGTAAACCATCACAGTATCCAGGTAGTCCTGATATACTCTTCGGATTTCCCAGGCTTTTTCTGAAACGGCACCCTTGGCGGTGACCTCAGGCTCATCACTACCGTATGAATAATTCATGACCAATGAGCCATACTTTGAAACAAGCTCGCTAAGCCTTCCCTTCTGATCGTACTTTATGCTGAAGGTATAGCCCCTGTTATCTGAGATCTTTGAGAGCTGTCCGTTGCCGTCATATTCCATCTTGAAGTTAAGTGCTTTAGTCCCGGCGTAAGTAAGCTGGTTCAAGTCATTATAGCTGAACTTATATGAAAGGCCGTTATTAATAACGTTCTCGACCCTGTCCTTTCCATCGTACTTAACCTGTACTATGCGTCCATCTG
>JAKLHL010000193.1 GCA_022710165.1 Bdellovibrionales bacterium
GTTGTAGCCTTCAGAATAAAGCAGTGCCAGATAACCTTCGTTGTGTCTGATGGCTTCAGCAGAAAGGTCCTCCATGTTCCTGCTGTTCCTGAAACTCACGTAGAAGTTGTTTGACTCCTTTTGTGTTTTTTTGAGGAATGAGAACTTTGAGAAAAAGATAGCCCAAGAGATGACAGAGAATGCCAGCATCAGCAGCATTACAAGTTTGATCAAAATGTCAGATTTTAGTATTAAAGTTGTTACATCCATGACAGATGGTTTCCCACACAAAGCCTTGCCTGTCAAAGGAAATAAGACATTGTAAATATATGAAAAAACTGTTTTTCATTCTCTTAAAAAGGCTCTATTATACTGGAATGAATAAAAATAAATTAAAAGAGTTCATTAAAGAGATACCAAAGAGTGACATACATGTTCACCTTGATGGTTCTCTTAGAGTCCCTACGCTTATAGAGCTTGCGAAAAAAAGCGGAGTAAAGCTCCCGAGTTATACAGAAGCAGGCATGTTCGACAAGGTCTTTAAAGATAACTACAAAGACCTTCCCGACTATCTACAGGGCTTTGGTTACTCTATAGCCGTAATGCAGACGCCTGAAAACCTTGAGCGGATAGCTTATGAGTTCGTGCAGGATAATATTGCCGAGGGTGTATATTATGTAGAAGTTCGTTTTGCCCCTCAGTTCCATATAAACAAATTGATGGGTGTTGAAGAGATAATGGGCGCTGTTTCGAAGGGAATGAACAAGGCAAAGAAAGAGCACAATTCCAGCAAGCTTGTAAAAGAGGGAAAAGCGCCAATGTTCGAATATGGGATAATAGCCTGTGCGATGAGGGCAATACCCAAGGGAGTCTCGGAGTACTTTGATAAGTTCATGGAAGTCCACAAGCACTCATCTACGTCGAGGGTAGGGGCTTTAGCGAGCTATGAGCTTGTTCTGTCGATGATAAAAGCAAGGGACAAGGGCTACCCAGTGGTAGGATTTGACCTGGCTGGTGCTGAAGCTGGTTTCCCTGCAGGAGAGCACAGGGATGCTTATGCGCTTGCGCACAGGAACTTCTTCAAGAAGACAGTTCACGCCGGTGAAGCTTATGGAGCCGAAAGTATATTCCAGGCCATAACAGAGCTCTACGCCGACAGGATAGGTCATGGTTATTACCTCTTCTCTGAGGAAATGATAAAGAACAGGAATATAAAGGATAAAAAGGATTTTATAAACAAGCTGGTCCAGTACATCGCTGATAGAAGGATAACCATAGAGGTCTGTCTTACAAGCAATATGCAGACAAACCCGAGCATCGTCAAACTTGAGAACCACAGTTTTAAAAAGATGCTCGACAATAAACTTAGCGTTGCGATCTGTACCGACAATAGGACCGTTTCAAAGACCTCTGTTTCAAAGGAACTTGAACTTGCTGTTGAGCATTTTGACCTTAGCTACAGGCAGTTGAAGAACTGTATGATCTACGGACTTAAGAGAAGTTTTTATCACGGGACTTACAAGGAAAAGAGGGACTACGTAAGGCACATCATAGATTTTTATGAATCTGTGGAATCAAAATATCAGGGGCTTTTAAGAGAGTGAACCAAGTTAGACCTATATAAGGAGGCAGAATTTAAACATGAACAAAAAGATTAAATGGTTCGTGCCCGGAGACCTTAACGGATTTTTTGGACTTATGTTCGACAACATGACGGTGCTTTCTTTTCTTGCTGGTATACTGATCTTTGCTTTTAAATACCCTGCAGACATCGTCTTTACAAAAATGTTCCCTGGTACTGCGTTCGGTGTTCTGTTCGGTGATCTTGCTTACACCTGGATGGCCGTTAAACTTGCAAAGAAAACAGGTCGAGACGATGTAACTGCCATGCCTTTAGGTCTTGATACACCGTCTACTATAGGTATAGCACTTGCGGTGCTGGGGCCTGCCTTTATAGCCATGAAGGGACAAGGCATGGATGAAAGAACAGCCGCCATGATGACCTGGTACATAGGTATGGCTACGATGGTAATGATAGGTATTGTTAAACTAGCCCTTTCTTTTGTGGGTGGCTGGGTACAAAGAATAGTGCCTGAAGCAGGCATGCTTGGTTCTCTTGCCGGTATAGGTCTAGTGCTGATAGGCTTTATCCCGCTTGTAGAGATATTTGGTTTACCTATAGTCGGTATGATAGCACTTGGTCTTATACTTTATAATCTTATAGCTCATATAAAACTTCCATGGAATCTCCCAGGTGTTTTTGTGTCCGTACTTTTGGGTACCACAGTCTATTATATACTCGGCAGCATGGGATATCTGGGCGGGCTTACTTTTTCAATGCCCGGTTTTGAATTTCATTTTGGTCTTCCTTTGCCTACGCTAGATTTTATGAAAGGCTTAAGCCCAGCAATTAAATACCTGCCAATAGCGATACCTTTTGCCATCTTGACCGTAGTCGGCGGTATTAACGTTACAGAAAGCGCAAAGGTAGCTGGAGATAATTATAAGACCAGAGATATATTGCTTGTTGAGGCTTTTGCTACATTGCTCGCTGGTTTCTGCGGCGGTGTTGCTCAATCAACTCCGTATATAGGACATCCTGCCTATAAACACATGGGAAGCAGAATAGGATACACTTTGCTCACAGGTCTTTTTATAGGTCTTGGCGGTATATTCGGCTACGTCTCTGTGATAGTCGGGTTCATTCCAAGCGCAGTGCTTGCTCCTATCTTGGTGTTCGTTGCTCTGGATATAATGTCACAGGCTTTCATAGCTTGTCCTCCAAGACATGCACCTGCAGTTGCCTTTGCCTATTTTCCGACGGTGGCAAGATTGATGCAGATAAAACTGACCAACACTACCTTTGTCGCTCAGGAGACCTTTCTTAATCTCATGACGACAGTTGGAAAATCACTGCCAGAGATCCAGGTCGTTATAGCCCTTGGTAACGGCTTTATATTGACAGCGATGTTGTGGGGCGGTTTTGTGGCGGCGCTAATAGATAAGAAACTAAGACACTCAGTAACGTATCTTTTGATACTGGCGGTATTCACTTTCTTTGGAGTTATACATTCCGCTATGCCTGACGGGAATATGTACTTACCTTGGAACCTTCAAGGTATT
>JAKLHL010000194.1 GCA_022710165.1 Bdellovibrionales bacterium
CTTACTGCCATGTCCCTTATGCTCGTAGCTTCCTTGCTGTTCGGGTCTATTTTAACTCTTGGGTCTATACCGAACCTCTTCTCAAAAGTGGTCCTTATCTTTACAGAGACATTGCGTTCTATTGATGGTTCCGACTCTGCAAGTACACCGAACATAAGTATAAGTTCATTAGCATCATCAGCTTTTTGATTGTCCTCAAGGTAATCATGTATAGGCAGGAACTTACAGTCTTCAGAGCCATATATAAGGTCTAGATCTTCTTGGTCCAGGTCGTGGCCTTTTTCAACGGCTATGAAGAGTGCGTATTCATTTATAAGGTCCATTATGTCATTGTAGTTCTTGCCAAGCCTTCTCTGTAATTCCACCAGTAAGGTATTTGGACTTGGCTTTTCTGCCGGTTTATTGAACTTGCTTGTTATGTCGTTATTATTTGTCTTTGGCTGCAACTGATTGGAGTTGTTATTAGCTCTTTGATTGTCCAGCAATACTGCTTTGCTATTCAGAACATAAAAGAAGGTCTTTATTTCTTCAGGGCTTAAAGCATCAAAAACACCGTTGCTCTTGCTTTTTTCTGCGGGATTTTTTGGTCTGTGCATTATCTGAGTGGTCTCTTCTAGAAGGGCCGCTACGTCTGAACTGTTGGTCCTTAGTTTGTCCTCCAGTACCTTTATGAACTCAAGTGTCTTTGCTTCATCTTTGCTGAGTTTTGCTATAGCGATGGCAAAAGTGGTCATTAGAGGCAGTTCCTTGCCTATAGAGACTGTTCTATTGGTAGATATAAGGTGATCCATGAGTTCAGTTGATATGAGGCCTTTATTAGCTAAGTCCTGGACCTGTTTGAGTGACCATTCTCTTACCCCGGAAAGTTCATTGCTCCCGCCATTCTCCCAAATGCGAAGGACCTCTTTTATTTGAGGGTCCCATGTCTTTGCGTCGTTATTTACTGTAGCGTCTTTCCCTTCAGCGACACTTTCAGTGATGTTCAAAAGCTCGTTTATAGTTGGGAGTTTTTCAAGTTTCCTAAGTGAGCCCTCCCAGTTGTCTATAAGATCATTGCTGCCCAAGACCTTGTTTACGGTCTTAATAAGTTCAGAAGGGAGTACTTTGTTACCTTCTGAGAAGATGGAATTTATGATCATTTCTTTTATATCGGTATCTATTTCAGGAGTCTCTAAGATAGATATTGTCATTTCCCATATTTCTTTTGGTATCTCGTTCTCTGAATACATCAACGGTATTATACTGCCGCATAGTGCACAGTACTGGTTGTTTATGTACTCTTTGATCATAAGATCATAGAGCTGTTTCCATATCTCTGGCGTTACATTCTCCATCTTGCTTATCTTATCAACGACTCTGTCGCTGGTAGGTATGTCCAGATCTTTTGCAAGGTCCATGAATTCAGTTAGCTGTTTGTTTATTAAATTAGTGCTTGATTCCTCTTTTGTGACTTCTTGATCTATACCGGTGTTTAGGTCTGGTCTGAGCTCTATCTTTGTCTTTCCCTTTCCATCCCAAGTCCAGTTAGACAGTGACTCAAGTCTTGAAGCTCTTTCTTTGTTCATCTTTCCTTTTTTCTTTAATGCTCTTTGAGTGGCTACCCAAACGCCTATGTTGACCTTTTTACCTTCTTTATCAATGACCACCTCATCTTGAGGAGGGACTTTCCCGTGTTCTTTCATGTATTCAGCAAGAAGTTCAAAATTCTTTTCCCACTTTTGATCGTTCTTTATAGTACTTTTTTCTTCGACATTCTTTTGCTGCCTAAATCTTTTTATTGAAGAGCGGACGATAGAAAGGAAGTCGAACTGATTATAACCAGAATCTAGTCTTTGTTTCACATCTTCCGAGAAGGTCAAATTTAGATATCTAAGGAAGTTCTCTTCTAAGATATTAACGCTGTAATTCCCCGGTTTGTATGCCTTGGTAATATCTTTTACTCTTTCATCGTAGAGGCCGTCCGCTATGGTTAAATATATAAAAATGCTTCTTAAAGGAGCTGAGAGGAATCTGTATATTCCAGTGGTTTCCGTTTTGTTATCAACAGCACCGAACAAGAGAACGTGTTCTGCGTTACCAAGTTTTATATCATTGGATATTATGTATTTGGTGAATGTGGCGATCGCATCTTTTGCATTGACCCTGGCTTCATTAGCAGGCAGGTAATCATTTATCTTTTTAGTGACAAATGCCTCTACCTTTTCTTTTATTTTTTCTTCGCTCTTTTCCAAAACATCATCCATGTTGACCGACCAGATGGATGAAGGATCAAACGCCTCTTGAAGCTTTAGACGTGGTTTATTAGTGGAAGAGTTTTTTTCATTTTTATTGTTATTGTCTTTTGATAAGCCATAGAAGTAACTGCTTTCTCCATCTCCTGCGGTATGAGATGATATTATTTCGACATTATCCGACTTGTTTTTTGTATTAGGTGTACCTTCATGGTTTATGCGGGCTATAACATCGGTGTTTATCTCAAAACCCGGATTTACATCAAGGTCGGACACTGCTCTATCATACAAGTCGCGCTGGATGTGTTCTGGTAATCTAAAAAATTCGTCTGTTAAGGCTTTTGAGTCAGTTCCTTCACGGTATTCGAAAAGATACTTGTAAACAGCGTCAAGGTCCTCTTGGCTTATCTCTCCAACATTCTCTAGCTGGTCTATAAGTTCAGGACCTCTTCCTGCTAATATCATGTCTTCTGCAGAACGTTCATAACTCCCTTTTTGTATGCCGCTTGTATTTTTGTCGTCAGCTTTTTCTGAATTATCTATATACCCATAACTAGCGAGCAGTTCACTAAATCCAGGGAGAGCCTTAAGATTCCTTAATCTTTTATTTGATGCGTAGCCTCTGGTTACCATTTCTATCTGCAGCAGTTCCCAGTTCCTTATTGATCTAGGCGGTTTTTTGCCTGGGTTCTTCATCCTGTATTCTAAAGATCTTGAGTAAGCCCTGTTCCATCTGTCATCTTCTGGATAAAGGGATCTTGTATCGTCTGTTAGTAAGCTTACACCCCAATCCCATCCAGGGAGCTCGGCAAGGTCTTCTCTCTT
>JAKLHL010000195.1 GCA_022710165.1 Bdellovibrionales bacterium
GCCTACGAAATACCATCATGGCTGGACAACGAAAATCTCTCTTCGCTTAACTGGTTCTATCTTCACGCGACAGGCGGAGTAAGACTTAGAGTAGAAGAAAAAGATGCCAAACAGGCCATAGAGATACTTGGCGACACTGTTGAGGAAAACTCGAATAAAATCCCTGTAAAGAATAAATTTAGATCCCGCATAGTCTGGATGACCATCATAGCAATAATACTCGGAATAATCTTCTTTAGTATTTTCTAAGCTATCTGAACCTGTGGACTATCGGCCAGCGTCTATCAAGGACAAAGGCCCTGCTTGATACTTTTATCACAGGCGGAAGCTGTTTTCTTTTGAACTCATTCCTGAGGACCATATTGATAACCTTATCAACGACGTCCTTTTTAGCTTTCACTTTTGTATATATCTCGCCGGGTGATAATTGATCCTCTACATAGAGCTTTAAGATCTCATCAAGCACAGGGTAAGGAGGCAGTGTGTCTGTGTCCTTTTGATCATGCTTTAATTCTGCACTTGGGTGTTTTTCTATTATCTCTCTAGGGATAAGTTCTACGTCCCTGTTTATGTACTTTGCCAATTCATATACTTCTGTCTTATAGACATCACCTATCAAAGCTAAAGCACCGCAGGTGTCACCGTATATCGTGCAATACCCTACAGCTATCTCTGACTTGTTGCCCGGAGCTATGACGATACTCTTAGGTACTGAGTTCGCATAAGCCATAAGTATCAGGCCTCTTATCCTTGGCTGTATGTTCTCCAAGGCCATTTCACCGAATTCACCTTTCTTTGAAAGATCGCCAAAAACATCGTCGATGTGGACCTCGTCCAGCCTTACTCCAAGGTTGGAGCATAGTTTTTTGCTGTCCTTTATGCTTCCCTCGCTTGAATAGCGTGTGGGCATGGTAACACATATTACGTTCTCAGGTCCTACTGCATCTTTGCTCAGCGCAGTACAAAGGGCGCTGTCCATCCCTCCGCTAAGCCCTATTATTATCTTTTCAAGACCGTTCTTTTTCATATAGTCCTTTAAGCCAAGGACCAAGGCGTCATGTACGGTCTCAACGTCTGTGGATTTTATTATATTGCCGTGTTTGAGGTCACCGGTATCTACCATCAAAATATCTTCTTCAAAGGACTTTGCCTCTGCGACTATCTTGCCATGAGGATCAAAGACCTTGCTCCTTCCGTCAAAGACCACAGAATCATTTGCACCGACTGTATTCACCATCAGGAACGGGACTTTCCATTTAGAGGCGTAGCGTGACATTATCCTCTGCCTCTTTATATCTTTCGCCCTTGCGAACGGCGAGGCAGAAAGGTTTATGAAAAGATCAACGCCCTGTTCCCCGAGTTTATCAACTGGATCGTTCTCGTAAAGTTTTTGTGAATACTGGCTTTCGTTCCTCCACATATCCTCGCAGATATGTATGCCAAGCCTAAGCCCCTTGTAATAAACTGGAGAGGATCCCTTGCCCTCTTCGTAGTACCTTCTTTCATCAAAAAGATCATAGGTCGGCAAAAGTTGCTTATTTACGACGTAAATTATACGGCCGTTATCTATAAAAAAAGCCGAGTTATAATATTTTTTACCTGAGTAGAGGTTATGATTTATCGAACCTAGCACCAATCCACAGTCTTTAACGTTCGGGACAACGATCCTGTTTACAACATCTAAGGAGCTGTCAACAAAGTCTTTTCTTTCTATTAAGTCCAATGGAGGATAACCAGTGATGGCAAGCTCAGGAAAAACGCACAGCTCTGCACCGTCAGACTTTGCCTTTTCATAGTAGGACATTACAAGCCTGGCATTACCTTCCAGGTCGCCCACTACCGGATTGATCTGGCACAATGCTATCTTCATTTATGGTAACTCTCCCCTTTTATTATCGTGTATGCCCTGTAAAGCTGTTCCGCACAAAGCAGTCTTACGGCCTCATGGGGCATGGTAAGTTTCCCAAAACTTAAGCTCATGCCGGACATGTCCTCTACGTATGACGGAACGCCCCAGGAAGTACCGACCACTATCGATAATACACCCGTACCGCGATTTATAAAATCAGAAAATTCCTTGCTCGTAAGAGCCTTCCCCCTCTCTGTAAGGGTCATAACTGTACTGCCCTTAAGGGCGTCCAAAACCTTTGTACGTATCTTCTCGAAAAAGGCAGGCTCATCCCTCTCGACCTTTAGTTCCTTTACTTCAACCTTGGTATAATGTGAGAGCCTCTTAATGTATTCACTAAAAAGAGCCTCGTACTCCTTTGACTTGAATTTGCCAAAATGTAAAAAAACTACTTTAGAGTACACGAGTAAAGCCCCTTTTCCCTTATATAAGCCTCGACCCTGGGGTCAAGGTGCTCAGCTTCGCCTTTCTTTAATTGTTCCCTTATGGATGTTGCAGAGGCCGGATGCTCAAAATCCTCTACGAAATAAACTCCCTTTGCATTAGAGAAATGATTGACCGCATTGCTGCCTTTCCTGTTAACAACGATAATATTGTATCCAGCCAGGAGCTTTTCATAGTCCTTCCATTTTTCTACATCTGCGAACGAGTCCTCTCCCATAAGTATATAAAGTTCTGAATGAGGGTGCTGTTTACTTAAATATTCGGCCGTATCTATCGTATAGCTTATGCCTTCTTTTTTTATCTCGTGATCAGAGACCATAAAAGAAGGTTCATTAAAGAAGATCCTGCACATCTCATACCTGTCATGTGCGGATGCGCCGGCATTATCCTTGTCTTTTTTTAGAGGCTGAATAAAGCACGGCATCACTACCATCTTTGACGGTTCAAACCTGTCTATTACATGCAAGGCAAGTGCCTTATGCCCCTCGTGCGGAGGATCAAAACTCCCGCCGAAAAGGACTATCCTTTCTTTTTTATGCGCCTCAAGCACCGACCAGATCTTATTTAAAAGTTCTGGGAGGCCTGAACCTGTAACGGCAGATATCAAGAAGCATTCAGCACCTAGCTTCTTTATGTGGTCCTTAGCCCTCTGGAGCCACTCCTCTGACGCTGAATCTGTCTTATTAAGGACGTATACC
>JAKLHL010000196.1 GCA_022710165.1 Bdellovibrionales bacterium
GCTTACATATTGGTATAGAGGCCTTGCTATTGGATATAGGTTCTTCTCAACATTAAGATGGGTTGGTGCGTATGCTTTTTCACCGCTTGCCTTGGCTATGTTCAGTATCTTTAAACCTTTTGTATTCTTTGTATAACCAGTTCCTACATATCCTATCCCAGCATCAGAGGCTTTAACTGATTCAACTATCTGTGCATTACCGGTCATTTCTCTTACTTGTTTTGAATAATCTGATCTTAAGACATGCTCTCTGAAGAAATCATAGGTCCCTGAATTAGGCTGTCTGCCGTAAAGACTTATTGGAGTGTCACTTCCCCCAACTTCTTTCCAGTTCTTTATTTCTCCCCTAAAGATCTTTCCGAGTTGGTCTATTGTGAGACTGTTTATTTTATTCTTGCTGCTAACTATTATGCTTAAACCATCTATCCCTACGATTATCTCGCTTACAGTGCCCTTGGCTTTGGCTTTTTCTTTTTCCTTTATATCCCTGGAAGAGTTAGCTATGTCACAAGTCCCATTTAAAAGAGCTGCTATACCGGTGCCTGAACCTCCGCCGGTTACAGAGATGGCTTTGCCTGGATTCTTCGCCATGTATTTTTCTGCCAGCACTTGTACCGTGTTGACCAGAGTATCGGATCCTTTTATCTGGATCATCTTACCTGGTGCTGCGAATGCCTGATAAGAGAACATCACTGCCGTGATTGCAATAAATAGCTTCTTCATAATACCTCCAAGGTTATTTTAATTTATCGTTCTTGATACGCCCATAGATTAGCACTTAGGTTTGTAGACTGTGTTACAGCTTTGTGAACTTTATGTGACATTTGGCTTCGATAAATAACTGATGTTTCACAAACTGTTAACAAAACAGCCCAGTACTTGTCACAATGCAACGATATAAATATTTGTATCTTAAAAAAGGAGGGATAAATGAAGTATTTAGTATTTATGTTTGTAGCTTTTGGATTTGGTGGAGCTTTTGCTGAAGATTCTAACGATTATCTTCTATACAAGCTGCAGTCTAAGGGCATTATCACCGAGACAGAAGCACAGGTTATCAGAGAGCAAAAGTCTGAGGAAACCAAGGCGGCAGTATCTTCTTTACAAAGTTCTTGGATGGAGTCCCTAAATCCCAAAGGCGATTTTAGGTTCAGATATCAAAATGATAATCCAATAGGTTATGGCAAGAACAGGGACAGGGTAAGGATAAGGCTTAGAGGAGGAATAGAACCAAAAATAACTGGCGCACTTAAGGTTGGAATAGGTCTGGCTACAGGTTTTAATAATAACAATATCGATGAGGTTATAGAAGACAAAGATCTTTCAAGGTCTACTAATCAGACTCTGGGAAGCGGGTTCTCTAAAAAGGCTGTCAGCCTTGATCTTGCATATGCAGAATATTCACCGGTTGATTGGCTTACTTTGGTTTTTGGCAAAATGAGAAACCCAATATGGGAACCTGGTGACCTTATCTGGGACACAGACATAAATCCAGAAGGTGTGGCAGTTAAATTCAATAAAGAACTAGGATCCAATTTAAAACTATTTGCTGGCACAGACTTTTTTGTACTGGGAGAGTATTCGTCTTCATCTGATCCTATTATGTATGCTTTGCAGGCTGGCGTACAACATAAGATCACAAATAAATTATCATATAAGGCAGCTCTTTCTTATTATGGGTTTTCTGATGTTAGAGGTAAAAGGCTGGATGGGTCATCATTGAGCAACACAGCGGACGACGATGATGATCTTATTTATGATTATGAGAATGTAGTCGCTGCATTAGAAGTAGGCTTGAAAGATCCTTTTAATGGTCCGTGGCTACCGTATATGTATTTGTTTGCAGAATATGTGAACAACTGCAACACAAGGGTCCCAGGTGCTAATCGAGATGGATATATGGTGGGAGCTGGTTTTGGTAGTGAGAAACTTTCTTCACTTTCTGACTGGCAGATAAAATATAATTATGGAAAATTGGCCAAAGACGCTGTTTTGGATATTTTTCCTGACTCAGACCGTTACGGTGGAAAAACTGGCATTTGGGCACATGAGCTAGCCTTTAACTATGCACTTGGTTCGAGCAATTGGCTCGGTTTAGACTTTTATTATGGCGAGAGAACTGAGGGGTCTAAAAAACCAGCAGCACTATTGCAGTTAGACTGGAACATAAAATTCTAATACTTATTTGATCTAGAGAGTGGTGTTATTAATTGATAACACCACTCTTTTATTTTGTTGGAAGATTAAAACCGAAGGTTGATCCTTGGCCCTCAACGCTCCTAACATAGACCTCGCCGCCGTGAGCCTGGATGATGTGTTTGACTATAGATAGACCCAGTCCAGTACCGCCAAGATCCTTCGATCTTGCCTTGTCTACTCTATAAAACCTTTCAAATATTCTCTGTAGGTCTTTTTGAGGAATGCCTATGCCAGAGTCCTCAATTTCAATTTTTACTGTGTTCTCATTTTTGATAGAGGATATATTGATAATGCTGTTGTTGTGACTATATTTTATGGCATTGCTGATGAGGTTTAGGAACACCTGGGTAATTAGATTATGGTCTGATAGTATGTTTAGTCCTTTATCTATGTTATTTTTTATATCTATAGATTTGCCTTTGGAATCTTTTCTAAGTTTGTTTATAGCTCCATCTGCGAGTTCATATAGGTTATTTTTGTCCAACTTTAGATTAAAGGTGTCAGATTCTATCTTGGAAAGGTCCAATATGTCGTTTATTAATGAGGCCAGCCTGTCTGACTCATCGTGGATTATCTTTATGAAATCTTTTGCATTATTTTTGTCTTCGATGGCACCGTCAAGGAGTGTTTCTGCGTAGCCCTTTATGCTTGATATTGGTGTTCTTAGTTCATGTGATACGTTAGCCACAAAATCTTTCCTTATGGTCTCAAGACGCTTAAGCTCTGTAAGGTCACTGAATACTATTACAGCACCTTTTGTGTTGTTTTGGACGCAAACAGGGCTTGCGTGCATTAATATGGTCTTGCTGTATGGGAATGTGAAATATTCTTCTC
>JAKLHL010000197.1 GCA_022710165.1 Bdellovibrionales bacterium
CGTCCTCGTTGGCGATGATCAAGGTAAGATAAAGGGAACCTTTGCTAAAGTAGCCTTCAAATGATGCGTTCTCGTCATGCTCCAGCAGGTCAAAGAACTGCTCATTAAAAGCAGCCTCCATCTGAGCTATTTCCTCAGGACTCAGAAAACGGTCCTTCCAAGTGGTCTTATCAGCCTTTTTCTTCATTACTTTTCCTTTTTAAGTATCGCGTGTAATAGCCTTATTTCATTAGTAGAAAGTCTCTTTATCACATTATTGAGCTTTGGCATCACACGTTTTTTATCCCTATTATCAATAAACCCCTGCCCCTTCAAGAGCTCTCTAACCCTTTCTGTAAGCGCCCCGGCCTGTCCGGCATCTGTTCTCAGCTGTTTTTTCGGTATTGGGCTGGAGCTGGCCATGTAGCGCCTGAACTCATAAAGGACCATGGCTGCTGCACATGGCAGGCTTAATGAGTTGGATACTATCTCTGGGTCTATGGTCACTATATGGTCGCATAAGGATAGGTCATCTGTACTAAGGCCTGATGATTCACCTCCAAAGACCAAGACAACTTTACTCTTTGCGTAGAACCTCGAGATGTTCTCTCCAAGCTCGGTGAGCATCAAAGGATAACTTCTTTTTTTACCTATGCGTCTTGAAAAACCGAACAAGACGGTGTTAGGGCCTTTAAGTGATTCAAGGTCGTCGTATACCTTTGCTGACGAAAGGACCTTTTCTCCGAACAATGAATATTTTACGGCATCCATGCTGTTCCAATCTTTGCATGGCCTGACCAAATTCAGCCTCTTATATCCTGAGCAGGACATAGTACGGGCCACTGAACCTAAGTTCATGGGATATTTAAGATCAACGACAGCTATCTCTACATTGTCTAAAAAACCGCTCATTTTACCAGCCTGTACCCTTTATATTCGAACATCCTAAGACCTGTTATCTTCTCAAGCAGGTCAGACATCCAATACCTGAACTCTTTATAAGACCCTATTTTTGATCTGAACTTAAATACCCAGTCCTGTTTTTTTATCCTGTCCTTCATTATCGCTGGATGTGTCCCTTTATATTCTACTAGGCCGTAACGCTCGCTTGCATATTCCAGGTTCTTGTTCCTTTCGTCGAACTTCTCTCCGTGCCAAAGTCTATCCATGGCAACGGTCTTTGCCCTCATTGAGTCGAGCGGTCTTACCCATCCGTAATGGAAGATCCTTGCGCCAGAATATGCCACGGACACCTTGCTACCATCGCTGTATCTAAACCCTTGTGCGTCGGCGTATGATACTATGCCCTTCCTGTTCCTTATTATCCTTACTTCCCTCCTGTACCAGTTCCTTGATGCCGCCTGGCAGGAATAAGAGCCGTAGAAGTGGACGTAGTCAAATAGTATCCCGTCGACCCTCTTATCATGAAGATCATCCTTCATCGCTCTCAGGATCTTATCTTTATCTTCTTCATGTATTATCTCATCAGCCTGTATGTAAAAGCACCAGTCGCCCCTGCACTCTTTCAATGCGAGGTTGGTGTGGTGGGACAATATCTTCCCGCCAGAAGGCATATCGCCTTTCCATCTGGTCTGTATTATCTTTATCTTGGGATCGTTGATGGACCTTACAAGCTCCAGGGTATTATCGTCAGAGTCAGGCACATTCACTATGAACTCATCAACTAAGGGAAGTACTGACTTGATCGATTCAACGAACGGATAATCAAAGACAGCTCCGTTCCTTACAAAAGTAAAACCGCTTACTTCCATAAAGCCGCACCGTCTTGGTTCCTGTATGCTCCTTTGGAACCTGGAACATTACCCAGATATTTTAACGGGTCCTTGCTGTACTTGCCTTTCCTTATCTCAAAGTGAAGATGCGGGCCAGAAGAATGACCGGTATTCCCGACAAGACCGATGACATCACCCTGGCTGACTATATCGCCTTTCCTGACCTTGTTGGTACTGTTATGCGCATAGACCGAATGCAGTCCCTCGTTATGCCTTATTACTATCATATTGCCGTAACCGCGTATTCTTGAGTCGCTGTATATGACCTGACCACTCTTTGAGGCGAATATCTTTGTGCCTCTTGGGGCCATTATATCTATACCGTCGTGGAATCTTTTTGAGTTCCTCCATCCAAAAAATGAACTTACATATCCTCCGTCAACAGGCCACAAGAACTGAGGTGCTGTCCTTGGGTTATCTGGGGCCTTCTTGCCTGGTTCAGCGCCGCTTGGCTGCTGAGAAGCCTCTTCCCTTTCCTTTACAGCATCTCTAGATCCAGACCTGAAAGTCCTTGATGCACTTCCACGCCTTCCGCCAAAAACACTTGCTGACCTGGAAGAAGATCCCGAAGAAGACGATGAATATGAAGAACCCCTGCCGCTAGTACCAAATACGCTCGATGATCTTGCTCTTGCTGAGCTGGAAGGACTTTCATCTTCGCTGCTGGAACTGGTCCTTGAGCTGGAGCTAGTCCTTGAGTTTGAACTACCACCAAAAACAGAACTTGCACCGCCGTTCTTTACCTTAGGGACTTCTGCTTTTGCTTCTTCTTTTACTTCTTCCTGTTTTGAAGTTTCTTCCTGCTTTACTTCCTGTTTTGCTTGCTCTTGTTTGACGTCCTCTTGCTTAACCTCTTCTTGTTTAGGCTCCTCTTGCTTTACCTCTTCTTCCTGTTTTATATCTTCCTGTTTAGGCTCTTCCTTTTGGGCCTGAGCACCAAAAACAGAGTTCATGCCTGCCCACGCTGGCGAGGAAAGAACAAGGGACATAAGAGCTAAAGCAAACGTTCTTTTCATCTAAAGATCAAAAACCCCATTTTTTTAATTCATCCATCATGGTCTGGTCAGTAAGATCAAGAGAGAGCGGCGTTACAGAAATATATCCATCGCTGACAGCCATGCAGTCCGTACCCTCTGCAGGAGTAAAACCTTTATAATCACCCCAAAGCCAGCAATATTCCCTGCCTCTAGGGTCCTTCCCAACTTTTACCTCTTGGATGTAATGCCTGTCGCCGGTCTTTGTTATTTTGGCACCTTTT
>JAKLHL010000198.1 GCA_022710165.1 Bdellovibrionales bacterium
GCCTCCCTCTCCCGAACTCTAGATTAACAGTATCAAATGCACTTCTTGGGGTGAGCCCAAGGCTTTCACATCTGACTTACTAATCCACCTACACACCCTTTACGCCCAATGATTCCGAGTAACGCTAGCACCCTACGTATTACCGCGGCTGCTGGCACGTAGTTAGCCGGTGCTTCCTCTGACGGTACAGTCAAGATAGTAAGATATTAGCTTACTACCCCATCTTCCCGTCTGACAGTGGTTTACGAGCCGAAACCCTTCATCCCACACGCGGCGTCGCTGCGTCAGACATTTCGTCCATTGCGCAAAATTCCCTACTGCTGCCTCCCGTAGGAGTCTGGACCGTGTTTCAGTTCCAGTGTGGCTGATCATCCTCTCAGACCAGCTACCCATCGTAGACTTGGTGGGCCGTTACCCCGCCAACTATCTAATGGGACGCAGACTCATCAAAAAGCGAGAGCTTGCAAGCAGAGGCCCTCTTTGTTGAAAACGACCGTGGTCATCTTCAAATTATGCGGTATTAGCACTAGTTTCCCAGTGTTATTCCCCACTCTAAGGTAGATTATCTACGTGTTACTCACCCGTGCGCCACTTTACTCGCTTCCCGAAAGAAACTTTCTCGTGCGACTTGCATGTATTAAGCACGCCGCCAGCGTTCACTCTGAGCCAGGATCAAACCCTCCAATTAAACTTTTATTAAAGCCCATTGGAATGGGTCTAAATACTGTATTAAAAAAACTCTTTTTAGAATTAACGTTGAAAACATGTCTCAACGTTTTTTACTGGCATAAAACCTGCTATTTAGTTTTCAAAGACCAAGTTTCTCCGTCTGATAACAGAAAAATAATACCTGTCATCTGACGCGAGGGCTAGTTATATTCAAACACCTCTGCATTGGCAAGCACTTTTTTTAATTTTTTTTATTTTTATTAAGGCACCGTAATCATTAGATTTTTAGTGCTTAAAAAATGCTGTGCCAAAAATATGTCGCGCGTTTTATTTGTGCCTTCTTTTATACAAAAATTAAATCCGCAATATATAATGTATAGAATGACACTACGTAAAAGGATGATCATAAGCATCGGCGCACTGATATTAATTACGTCGCTGACTATCATTATAGTGGCCGGGCGCTCCCTGTACGTAACGGGCATATCCCATGCATACAACATCCTAGAGATGAATAACGACAGTCTTTATGCCGACGTAAGATCAAAGATAACAGAGCTAAGGAACTTCTCGGTAACAGCAATATACAACAAAAAGAACTCTCTAAATGATCCGTCGCTGCAGGGCCCCAACTCATTAAGGCTGCGATACGTGAACTCCTTCGCCATATATGAAGGGAACACTCTGGTATTATCGTCGATAAAAGATCCAGCCAACCTAAAATGCACTAATCTACAGACGGGATCAAAGACACAATCTATTTTCTATCAGCCAAAGAACGCACCTCTGTTCAACTCTATGTGCATGCGCTTCACTATATCCATACAGGACAAAAACTACGATGCTGTATATAATATAGCTCCTCTGTTCTTTAACAGAAGGACCACTTCTTCACCTACACTTATAATAGCTCCTGCGCAGTTCGAGCTGCAGGTCCAGAACTACGCACTATCCGCATATAAGGACGCAAAGTTCCGGGAGCTGATAGACCCTGCTCAAATAATGCAGTCAAAGTCTAATTTTATAAGGTCAGAAAAATACGTGATGCTGCTGCAGGAAGTACCCAGGACGAACTTAAGGATACTCTCTTACAACGCCGAGGAAACTACCAGTTCAGAATACAAGAACTTCTTATATTCATCCTTTGGTATCATGCTTTTGATACTCGCCGTATCGATCGTCATATTCTTCTTTGTAGTGAGCTCGTTCCTTAAACCGATAAAGAACCTATGCACTGCTTCAAAATGTTTTGCCGACGGTGTATATGAATCCAAACTTGACCCTAGCAAGTTCGCAGAGATCAATGAGCTCATAAATTCCTTCAATATCATGATAAAAAAGATACAGCAGAGGGAACAAGAACTGTACTCATTGAACCAGAACCTTGAGAAAGAGGTTAACAAAAAGACAAGAGAGCTCCTTCACGCCGCAAAAATGGCCTCCCTTGGAACTTTGTCCAGCGGTATAGCTCATGAGTTCAACAACATACTTGGCGCATTAATAGGGCACGTAAGCCTTGCCCTTGAGGCAAAAGACCCAAAAGAGATGGAAGAGGCCCTGAACATAGCCCTAATGGCTTCAGAAAAAGCCTGCCACATAGTTGCCAGGCTCCAGGATTTTGCCAAGAAGAGGTCAGAGGATCACGCACTCTTCAATATTAATGATGCGATAAAGAACACATTAAGGCTGATAGAGAGGGACCTTCTGAACTATCATATAAAGGTGGAAAAGAAGCTGGGGCTGAAGGCCATGGTCAAGGGCAGTTCCTCACAGATGGAGCAGGTAATACTGAACCTCCTCATAAACTCAAAGCACGCCATGGAGAACGGCGGAGGCACTATAACCATATCTACGTCAATAAATTCAGGACAGGTAGCGATACACATAAGCGATACAGGACAGGGTATGAGCGACGAGGTAAAGGACAGGATCTTTGAACCTTTCTTTACGACCAAAGGCGTTGTCGGCATGGGCAAGAGCTTTGGTTCTCAGGATATCGACGGTACTGGTCTTGGACTTAGCGTTTCATTGGGAATAGTTGAGGACCACGGCGGAAGGATCAAGCTTGTTGAGACATCGAACAAGGGCACTACATTTGAAATAATACTTCCCCTTGCTGATTGACAGCACTTCCTTCAAATAATATGATTCTCAATAAATGATGATGAGCCTAAGCCGTATCAAAGACAAAATACTCTCCGCACAGAACATAATCATTACGACACATGCTTCGCCTGACGGAGATGCAATAGGCAGTGAAGCGGCCCTTTCGCTTGCAATTAAGAAGCTGAA
>JAKLHL010000199.1 GCA_022710165.1 Bdellovibrionales bacterium
TTCTTTGGTGCATAACTTTACTGACTTGGCGTCGTCACCGGCAAAAGGTTCAGACTTTGCCTTTGCAGTGAATATAACGGACACGGTATGAAAGCGCGGGTCGCGCTTGGGGTCTGAATAAACGTGGAACTGCTTTAGTCCGTCAAGTTCCGTATTTATCTCTTCCATCATCTCACGCCTTACTGCATTTTCAACTGTCTCACCTACGTCAACAAAACCACCTGGCAGAGCCCATCCATGAGGAGGGTTCTTCCTTTCAATGAGGACGTACTTTCCCTTGTATTCAACTATAGCATCAACGGTAAGCTTAGGTGTGACTATCTCTTTCATTTACTTTTCTTTTCGCCCCCGGAGCCCATAAGGTACTCTACCATGAAACTATCAAGTTCACCGTCTAGGACTGCGTTAACATTGCCCTCTTCGTAATTGGTCCTGTGGTCCTTTACCATCTGATATGGATGGAGCACATAAGAGCGTATCTGACTGCCCCACTCTATTTTCTTTTTCTCCGCGTTGGCCTTGTCAGTTTTTTCCTGCCTTATCTCAAGCTCCCTCTCGTAGATCCTTGATTTTAAGACCTTCATCGCTGTTGCCTTGTTCTTATGCTGTGAACGGTCGTTCTGGCACTGCACCACTATGCCGGTAGGTATGTGTGTTATCCTGACCGCTGATTCAGTTTTATTTACGTGCTGGCCTCCAGCCCCGCCAGCCCTGTAAGTATCTATCTTAAGGTCGCCTTCGTTAATTTCTACATCTATATCATCCTCTATCTGCGCAGAAGCATAAACGGCCGCAAAAGAAGTGTGCCTTCTGGCATTGCTGTCAAAAGGGGATATCCTTACGACCCTGTGTATCCCTATTTCCGCCTTAAGATATCCGTAGGCATACTCTCCGTTCACAAGGACTGTGGCACTTTTTATGCCGGCCTCTTCACCATCTTGATAGTCCACGACCTCGAACTTATAACCCCTTCTTTCCATCCATCTTGTGTACATCCTAAACAGCATCTGTGCCCAATCCTGCGCGTCTGTGCCTCCAGCCCCTGCGTTTATGGTAAGGATCGCACCAAGGTGATCGAACTCCCCTCCGAGCATACGTCTGAATTCCATATCAGCGACTAACTTTTGGACCTCTAACGCATCTTTTATCGCGTCAGGCAGCATGCTTTGGTCGTTCTCTGATTCTATCAGTTCACAAAGACCCATACCGTCATCTATCTTTAGCGAGGTGCTTTTCCAGCCATCCAAAAGCCTTCTTAATGAAGAAGCCTCTTTGTTGAGCGACTGGGCCTTGTCCCTGTCGTTCCAAATGGAAGGGTCGGAAAGTTCATTGTCTATATCTTTAAGACGCTGTTGCTTTGAGTCCAGGGCAAGCAGTGAACGAAGTTTGTCCATCCTTTCCCTGTATTCTTTGTATGCTGTTCTTACATCACTTATCGTTTCCACTTATATCAACTCCGCTGTAAGCTTTTTAACTATCTTTTCCTGAAGGCTGAACATCTTCTGTATGTCCTTTTTTTTGGACCTGCCCTCGTGGTCGTATCCTAAAAGATGAAGTGTCCCGTGTACGGCCAGCCTTATCAGCTCCTGTTTCAAGCTAACCTTTTGTTCCTTTGCATTCCTTTTTGCCGTAGGAACGCTTATTATTATGTCGCCAAGGAACCCGTTAGCCTTTTTGCACATCCTGGGGGCTTCAAAGCTAAGCACATCGGTAGCCTTGTCCTTACCCCTGTAAGCCTTATTAAGCTTTCTTATTGTGCCGTCACCGACCAAAGACAAACAGATCAAGGTCTTCTTGCTTTTAGAGCCTGCTGTCTGCAGTGTCTTTGTTATCGTTTTCGTCAACAACCTTTTGGGTATATTTATCCCATCTTCTCTTGTCACCATAAGGTCCAACATTCTTGTCCTCCGGAGCCTGTGTCTCTGGATATTCTATTCTGCTGTGATGAAGCGCTATGAGTATCTTTGTATATACATCGCTGATTATCTTGAGCCTCTTCAACGTGATGTTACATTCATCGAACTGCCCGTCAGCGAATATATTGTTAACTATGGTATCAACAGTATGTTTTATCCTGGCCGGTGTAGGTTCTTCTAGCGTCCTGCAAGCAGCTTCGCAGGCATCAGCTATCATGACAAGAACAGCCTCTCTGCTCCTAGGCTTAGGCCCTGGATACCTGTAGTCCATTTCATCAAGTTCCTTGTTCATTTCTTTTGCCTTGGCATAGAAGAATTTCATCAAAGAGGTCCCGTGATGCTGTTCGATAACGTCGATGATAGGTTTGCCAAGCTTATATTCCTTGGCAAGTCTTGAACCATCTTTGACGTGAGAGACCAAGATCCTTGCGCTCATCGTAGGGTTAAGCTTTTCGTGCGGGTTCAATCCACCCTGCTGGTTCTCTATAAAGTACATCGCTTTACCCATCTTGCCTATGTCGTGATAGTAAGAACCCACTCTCGCAAGCAGGGAATTGGCACCTATAGCGTCAGCTCCGGCAGATGCAAGCTGTCCGACTATCATACTGTGGTTATAGGTCCCAGAGGCCTTTATCAAAAGCTCCCTGAGTATCGGATGATTAGTATTGGAGTATTCCATCAATCTTATGTTCGTAGTGTAACCAAATAGATATTCGAAGAGCTGTATGAACGCATCCGCAACAAAAGCGCTCAAGAGCGCGCTAATGAAGCCTGCTACAGCGGCGTAGAACAGATGGATCCACTCAAACTGTATGGTGTAGACCTTTGACATCATGACTATGGCCGCAAATACCATTTGGAAGATGCCCGTCCAAAGACCAGCCTTTACAAGAGCGCTCCTTTCCTCGAACTTCTTGATGAAGACTATGGAAACAAAACTGGACAGCATCACATATATGCCTACCGCGAAATTACCGTCAAGGACCACTCCTGCCACAACACCCATGGCAACGGAGCTCAGCGAAGAGAACTCTGGACTTA
>JAKLHL010000002.1 GCA_022710165.1 Bdellovibrionales bacterium
GTTCTCTTTTTCTGTCTTTAATATCCATCCGCAGGTAATGCTTCCGCCACGGGAAACGACACCAAGCTCCCTTTTGCTCTTCAGCATCCTAGAGATGGAGCTCTTTGTTATCCCGCAGTGCACAGTTATGTAATCTATGCCCTGCCTGCACTGTTCTTCTATATCGCTGAAGATCTCATCAGCAGTGATGGTATGGAAAGGTTTTTTATTCTGTATGGCCTTTGCCGCCGTTGCGTAAAGAGGTACTGTTCCCATCATAACAGGGCAGTTCTCCATCAAAACGGTCCTAGTGCGCGCAAGGTCGCCGCCGGTGGAAAGGTCCATGACGCTGTGAGTACCGGCCTTAAGTGCGGCCCTCATCTTTATCAGCTCTTCTTCTATGTCAGCATGTTTTTGGCTGGTCCCTATATTTGCATTTACCTTGGTGGTAAGGCCCCTGCCTATGGCAAGGGAGCTGAACTTTCTGTTCTTGTTATGCGGGATAACTATCTCGCCGTTAGCCACACCTTTTGATATGTACTCAGGTGTAACGTGGCTGTCGTATTTAGCGCAAGCTATTACTTCTTCACTGATTATTCCTTTTTTAGCTAGTTCTAACTGGGTCATATTCCGCAGGTCCCATCGCTGGCCTTATGGCAGCACCCGCAAGACGGGCCGTGGGATGCAATTCCCGCAGTACCGGAGCTTGTGTAGTCCGTTTTATACCAGCCTGTTCCCTTAAGCTGAAAGGACGTTGCAGTAACGTTCTTTTTGCATGAGGAATTACAGTCCGGGCATTTGACTTCACTCTTGTCACTTATGCTTCTCATAAGTTCAAATCTTTTTCCGCACTTCTCGCATGAATAATCGTAAAGAGGCATAGCTTAAAATTCCCTCCGTTTAGCGCCCTTTTAGTAACACAATTGTCACTATCAGGTCAAAAGTATTTTACTTGTGAGATTAATATGGTTACTCTTTAATGAGTTTTCAAGGGGGATATAAAGCTTTGACACATGGCAAAAATATCGCTGTAAACCTTAAGACCTGCCCTTATTGCCAAGATTGCGGCGGCTGTGACTATATAGACACACCTTACCTAAGTACCTTGGAAACAAAGAAAAAGTGGGTCTCAGAGCTTCTTGGCCTGGATCCTAAAAAAGTAGAGACAGTCCCTTCGCCAAGCCCAGTACACTACAGGACCAGGTGCCAGGTACAGATCTTGAACGGAAACCCCGGGTTCTTTAAAAGAAAGAGCCATGACCTTGTGGAAATAAAAGAATGCCTGATGCTTGACGAGAGGCTGAATGAAAAGATCAGGGAGATGAAATTCGATCAGAACTTCAAAGCAAAGATAGAGCTTTACCTAAAGGACGGCGTCGTCTGTGAAAGGATAGTAGAAAAAAAATATGACAACCAGTTCACACAGGTGAACGAGGCTGTAAATGCCCTGCTTGTAGAAAAGGCAGTAGAGCTTTTGGAGCCTAAGGCAGATGACAGGGTCTTAGAACTTTACTGCGGATTTGGGAATTTCAGCTTCGCCATAATGGAGAAGACCCCTGGCCTTAAGCTTACAGGCATAGACATCCGTACCAAGCAGTCAAGCATCAAAGGACTTGAATTCATAGAGGCTGATGTGGAAAAAGGCCTAAGACAGCTTGAGGAGCAAAAAAAGCTTTCCCACTACAACAAGGTCTTTGTTGACCCCCCAAGGATAGGTATAAAACCGTCGGTCTTGAACAAGATACTGAGTATAGCTCCAGAAAGGATAGTGTATGTGTCATGCAACCCAGAGGCCTTAAAGAAAGACGCTGAAGCCATAATAACGGCCGGTTTTGAATTAAAAAACATCACCCTTTTTGACATGTTCCCGTTCTCAAAATATGTGGAATCACTTAACCTCTTTATAAACAAAAAAGGCGGAAGGGAATAAACCCTCTTATTTTAGGACTTCGATTGGCTCTAATGCAGCCCTAGTTGTGGCATCTTTAGTAATAGCTGTTTTGAAAGTTTCACTATCTGCGACTGTGTTACCCAGAGAGTTCATCAGATCGTTCGTGTTTATAGTTATCTTAACGTTACAAGCGCCTTCCACAACGTTTATGACGATGGTCTTATCCTCTTGTGCTGCTATCTCTACCTCATCTCCAGCTTGAAGATTCTTTGAATCATTAAGTTCAGCAATAGGGGTTTTAGCTCTTACTACCGGCTTTAGACCCTCTATACCCAAGGCTTTAAGATAAAGGTCTTTAGATACTTCCTCTGCTGCCGGCTCCTCTGCAATAGGCTCAAGTTCGACCATCATCTTTCCTCCGAGACGTTCTTCAGCAATAAAATCTTTTGCTACACCAACCTCTCCCCCTGAAATAGCTGCCAATTCCTCGTCGCTAAGGGCCTCTGCGGCAAGAACGTCAGTATCTATCTCTAGCTCAACAACGGTCGCCTCTGAAGCACCGCTCACGCCTTTGGGCAGATACTCGGCACAAGAGCCTATAGCCAAGATGGCTATTATAACTGTTAATGATCTAAATACTTTCATATAGCCCCTCCTCTTATTTTATTCACACTTTTAACACTAGTTATTATATAACAATTTACATCTTTTGTCAATAAATTTACAGGCCTCCAACCATTAGACAATCCAGGTCCTAAAAAAGGTTAAGGGGCGAAGGCCACAAAGCCCCGCCCCTTAAAATAAAACTAATTATATTAACTATTTATTCACAAGAAACAGTTACTGGTGACCCATCAACAAGTTTACATTTTGTCTTGGTAAGAACGTTAGGAAGCATACCGTTCTGTGCGGCATACTGGGTGCACTGGTTGGTAGCGGTCCTTATAACGTAGAAGCTCTCTCCAAGCTCGTTCTTCCATTCAGCGAAATCAGCAGATGATTGAGTGTAAGCATTGTAATCACAGTCAGGGTATCCGTCGCCGTTCTTATCATTGCTCATATGGCATGAGGTCACGGTCTTTCCTATTACAAAATCAGCTATAGCGACTGAACCCTTTATTATGTCCTCTATGGTAACGTCGGCGACAGTCCATGGGCACTGTCCTTTTGCCTCTTCTATCCTTGCCTGGATCTGTTCCATGGTCTCTTTTGAAAGCCCGGCTTTTACTTGCTGTACCATGTTGGTCATTAGTGATTTTAATTGGGGATGAGTGCTGAACTTTTCATAAGTAAGGTCATAATTATCTGCGCCTAGATTCAATGCATTAACTACAGAAAGCAGATTATATATGCAGATAGATGCCCTTAGCCTTTCAAGTTTAGCGTCGTTGATAGAGCCTACGGTATCAGTAAGGTTAAAGGTGCCCATTGGGTCCTTTCTAAGGTCTTCTACAATTATGCCTGTAAGTCCACCCTCGGCAAGAACGTCAATTATGTTCTGCTCGGTCCAGCCGTTATTTATAAGAGTAGTGAAAGGAGTAACTGCAAGATAAACACCCGCTGTTGTGTCTCCAGCCTCGACCTTCCTTGTAAGTCCTCCGTCGAAAGCATAACCGTTATGAGTTCCAGTGGTGGCTGTCATTCTAAGTATGGAACCAACCGTCAATGGATTTGTGAAACTAAAAGTACCGTCAGTAGCAGACGCTGTGGAGACCTGATCCCCTGCATCCTGTGTCCCGTCACCGTTCATGTCCTCGAACATAACAGCACCCACTATATATGGGTCACAAAGTGTATTGCCCGTCATCTCTCTTACGTTATCAGCGTGGCTTTCTCCGCCTCCACCGCAGCCTGTAACAGCAAATACAAGACCTAAAGAAGCAAGACCAATTATAAGTTTTCTCATCAAAATTACCTCCCCTGTAATTTATCTTAAGCTTTTTATTACCACAAAATACTTGAATGCTGAATCAGTATCTTAAGTCCTATGAATAAGAGGACCAAACCGCCAAAAATTTCTGCCCTGCTCTGCATCCTGCAGCCAAGTTCCTTACCTATCAAAACGCCTACAAAAGAAAGCACAAAGGTCACTACCCCTATTATCAAGACCGGGAACAAGATGCTCATCTCAAGGAAGGCAAAACCTAGTCCTACCGCCAGGGCGTCGATGCTCGTAGCTATGGCAAGAAGGAAAAAAGTAAGCCTTGTGGTCTTTGAAGAGGCTGGCCTATTACATTTTTTTGAAAGGCCCTCGTAGATCATTTTTGCCCCTATGCCAGCAAGGAGCAGAAAAGCTACCCAGTGGTCATAATCGCTGATCAGTGTTCTAAAACCAAGTCCAAGCTCAAAGCCTATAAGAGGCATCAGCATCTGAAAAAAAGAGAAAAGCCCTCCTGCCTTCAAGGCCAGTTTGAGCTTTTCTCTTGTATCCTTTATCCCAAGGCCTATGGACACAGCGAATGCGTCCATTGCAAGGCCTATGGCTATCAAAAATATCGTCATTATTGACGAGGTTCTTCGCCTATCCTGTTATCCATCATGAACTGCATATGCCTTTTATGCCTGAAACCCATCTCATCATCGTCCATTGGGCCCATGCCGTACTTACCCTTTTGGCATCCGTAAGGCTTGGTTATGAAGAAATAAACTGCGATCAGCATAAGAATTATAGAGGCTATAGAAAGAAAGTATCCGCCTATCTTAAGCCAGCGTGATTTCTGTTTTTTACCATAGTGGAGGAAAAGTATACCAAATCCAAAAATTACCAGGGACGGGAACACAGGCATCAGTCCAAAAAACTTAAACATAGCCACCTCCGTTTTTTTATCAGGGCCATAATACCATTCACAAATCAAAGCGACAACTATCTTAAATCGTGTTAAAAAATTATTTATATGCATCTAAAGAGCTTAAAACATCTCTTAGCGGCCCTGCCTCTCGTTCTTTGTATACATTCATGCTCTAACTGCGGCGGCAGTAAAGACCCTAACAATACGAAATTATCAAACATTGTCCTTTCTGAAGGGACCCTTAGCCCGGTCTTTTCTGCTGATGTTACAGAATACACGGCCTACGTGGGGATAAGAACCAAAGAAGTAACGGCCGTTATAACGCCTGAAGATAAATACGCCACCTTAAAGCTAAATGGGATAGCGGTAGAGCCCGACGCTGAATCACTTCCAGCAAAGATCTATCTTGGTTCGAACACCCTAGTAGTTGAAGTTACCTCTGCCAACAGGGGACATAAGGGAACTTACTCTATCACCGTGACAAGACAACTCCCCGGCTTCTCTGCAAGGGTAAGCTCAGGGGACACGACCCCCTCAGGCAATGCCGAGCAGATGGGTTTTAGCGTCTCTACTTACGAGGACACCATAGTAACAGGGGCACCATACTACGGGGCTACGGATACCGGCATAGCCTATGTGCTAACAAAAAGTTCTGGCACCTGGGCTAAGTCACAAACGCTTTCCCACCCTGTGCCTGCGGCTAACGACGAGTTTGGATATAGCGTCGCTATATCAGAAGATACTATTGCCGTTTCTGCCCCTAACGAGGACACTACACAGGTAGACAGCGGGGCTGTTTATATATACAAGTCTAGCGGTGGTACCTGGTCACTGGACCAGACCCTAAAGGCCGTATCCCCGACCAGCGGAGGCCAGTTCGGTTATAAGGTCATTATAAGCGGTAATGAGATGGTGATCTCTGAGCCCGGCGCAAATACTCCACAGCCAAGATGCGGAAATTTGCACATATACAGTAACGAGACCGGGTCCTGGGTACTCTCACAGACCCTGGACGCTGGAGCTTACGCCGATGACAACGCCTATCTTGGTAAAGGTCTTGCCTTTGAAGGCTACTTCATAGCTGCAGGGGCACCCGGTAACGGAGCTTTGCCAGGCGCCATCTTTTTCTTCTCAAGGCTTAGCGGCTCCTGGGCGCTTGCTGCAGGGGTACCAGACCCAGAATTAAACGTTGCAAATGAGTTCGGAAAGATAATAGCATTGAGCGGAACTACCGTCGCTGCAGGTGTACCAAGTGGGATATACATCTGTTCCTCTGATTCCTGTTCAAGCGACCCAATAGACGTACCTGCACCTTCAGGGCTTTGGATCTACGACGACATAATAATAGCCGGCACTCCTAATGAGAACGGAGGGGCTGGGGCTCTTTATGCTGTAGCACAGGACGAGAACGGCTTTTGGGACCTTTTTGAAGGACCTGTAAGTCCGGACGATGTACAGTCAGACGAGAACTTTGGAAAGACCCTAATACTTACCGATACCGGCAGAATAATTATCGGCTCGCCTTTGTGGAACACCACTACCGTTAGCGACGCCGGCGCCTGCTACATAATGGAATAGATATCAATCAACTGTAATTGACTTGCTCACGTTCTTTGGTGAGTCAGGATGTACTCCATGGTCGTGTATCTCTAACTTATCCAGAGCCGCTGACTTTTTAACGCTCATGCTCAAAGCCAAGAGCTGAAGTGCTACTGTGCTGGAGAAGAACGAAAGTATGGCATCGCCTGTCTTGGGAAGTCTTATGTAACCATGCCTGTACGCCACACCCTCTTTAACTATGCTTGGTTTTGATGCGGCATCATTAAGGAGCTTATTTTCTTCTGCTATTACATAGATGTTGGCGCCGCGTATCTTGTGAGTATTTATCTGGGATATAGTCAGGTTAACGTCCCTGTGTGCAGGTCCTGTGATGAACACCAGCGGATAGTTCGTGTAAAGCGAGTCAAAGAAATCGTGGCTCGCAAAGATGCTGTCAAAGATCCTTTTTTCCTCAGGATTAAGGTCCTTTGGGTTTACGTCGGCAAAAGCATAGTCAGAGACCGCCTTATACAACTTTGTAAGGCTCTCGCAGTTTATCTTGTCGCTGTGACTGTTATTAACTGCAAGCACCAGCGCATCAGAGAACTTCTTTAAAAGTGCCCTTACGGAATGCATGCCGAACACAGTATTAACACCGAGGATGGTGTTAGGACCGTGCTTGAACTCTGTAGCCTCGTAGCCTTCTGTATGGTTCAGGACCACTTCCCTCACCTTCAAGGCGCCTTCCCTTGCTATACCGAACATGCCGGTCGCAAGTATGTGAATGCTTGGCTCAAGGTAAAGGTCCTCTGCCACAGCGTCTATATCTTTCTTTGATATCTCAAAAGAATGTTCTATCAGTGCTGGAAGTTTCTTTAGGTTCTCTTTGTGGTGATCTGCCATCTTGCCCATCTTTTCTGCTGTCATCACTGCAAGCATATATAAAAGGGCCATCTGGTTCATGAAGCTCTTTGTTGCAGGCACTGCAACTTCTGCCCCGCAGAACAGAGGTATGTAAACGTCGCTCTTTTCAAGAGCAAGGGTTGAGTTAACGTTGTTCACTATTATCGCTGTATTGGTCTTTACGCCTGATTCCTTTATCTGGTTAAGGATGTCTACAAGGTCCTTGGTCTCTCCGCTCTGGCTTATCCCTATTATAAGGTCACCGTCCTTTACAGAACCCATCACTTGAGACCTGAAATCCCCCGGTAGCATTGCTTCGATATGCATCCCTGCTACAGTATCAAAGAACACAGCCCCTGTTTTTGCCGCGTTAAAAGAAGTCCCGCAGGCAACACAGTAAACAGCCCTGCCGTTCTTTTTGGCCTCACAGATAAGGCTTACGAACCTCTCTGCGCGTTTTCTTGCATCTGTTGCTTCCTCAACAACAAAGATCTTGTCTATCAGCGTCAAAAGAGTCCTTTCCTTGGAAAGTTCCGGTATAGCAGAAACCTCATCAAGAAAACTTGATATGGCGGATTCGAACACTTTGGCGTCCTTAGTTACCAGTTTTTTTGAAGCGTCCTTTAGCTCCCTGAACTGCGTTGTACCGAAAAGGTTAAGGCACTTATTCCTAAAATCATCCCAGTCGGTGTTAGAGGAAAGTTCATTTATGTTATTCCTTACGAACTTTTCAAGGTCTGCAGGGATACCAAGCTCCACACCACCCATATAGACGGATATGAGCTTTTTTACAGCCTCTGCCTGACTATATATTTCCTGCTCCATGAAGAACTTAAAAGGAGCGCTCAGTTTTGCCTCTTCTATCTTAAGTTTGCTCCTGACGGGCTTTCTGTCTACCACATCGCCCTCTGGGAGCTGATAAAGTGTAAAATGATCGTTAGTGAATATAGAGAATTCGTTCTCGTTGATAGGTATGAGTATCTTTGTCTGTGAAAGAACTGACGCAAGGTCTGAAGACGCTATTATGAAAGAACCGTTAACAGGGTCCTTTCCCTGTCCCATATAAAGACTGCTCCCTGCCTTTATGCAGGCCATGGTCTCTGTCACCGGGTCAACCACCACAGCTGCAAAAGAGCCTGTTATCTTTTTAGAGGCTGATATTATGGCTTTCCTTAAAGCTTCCCATCTGGTCTGGATGTTCTCTTCCCTTAATTTTTTAAGCTCTAGGGCAAAAAAATGCTCTACAGTATGGACTAACATTTCACCGTCGTTGTCACTCACGACCTTGTGTCCTTCGCTGGTAAGCCAGGTCTTTAGCTGATCGCAGTTGGTGATGTTCCCGTTATGTGCGCCGTATATGTGGGTCTTGCACTTAACTTCATGAGGCTGTGCGTTCTCTTTTGTGACCATGCCGAAGGTCGCCCATCTTACCTGTCCGCAGAAAAGTTTGCCCTGCAGTTTTGTTATGCCAAGTTTTTCTGTGACTACAGATGGCGCTCCAACGTCCTTTTTAAGTACTATCTCGCCCTTGCTGTTCTGTATTACCGCGCCAGAGGAATCATAACCCCTGTATTCAAGCATACGCAAAAGCTTGGAAGATACAGCACCAATATCGGTCCTGTCCTTTTCACATCTTAATCCTATTACGCCACACATATTCGTTTAACCTCAAGCTCTGTTTTATTCCAAGTTTTCAACGACTTGTAAAGTAGTTAATTATATATATGAATTAATATCTTTTCTTGGAGTTCATGCTGTTCCATTCAGTGAGGGTCTTTAGGGCATCGTCGCGCATCAGTTGCTCAGACTTTACTTTTCTGGACTTTAATGGTTTCCCTAATTCCTCATATATGAACTCGTCGTCAAAGCCTATTCTTGCGGCATCCTCTCTGGTACAGGCGTAATAGACCCTGTCTATCCTTGCCCAGTATATGGCTCCCATGCACATCGGGCATGGCTCGCAGGAACAGTATATCTGACAGCCCTCAAGATTGTAGGTCCCAAGCTTTTCACAGGCCTTTCTTATAGCGACTACCTCTGCGTGTGCTGTTGGATCATTCGTGGAGGTGACTAGGTTGTGCGCAGCAGAAACAACAACGCCGTCCTTTACAACTACGGCGCCAAAAGGCCCACCCTCAAGCTTTCTTATACCCTCAAAAGCCACATCTATTGCTTTTTGCATCAGCTCTTTTTTTGGTCCCTTCAAGCTTTCTTCCTCTTTATCTTTTTTACGGTCTTGTTCTTTGCCTTGTGAAGACTACTCTGCACAGTACCCATGGGGCAAAAACTGCACCAGGCCCTGTGGTGTATTGTAAAGCCAAGCACTAAAGCTATCACTGTTGTTATGGCGCACATGTTAACGCCCACAGCCCCTAATTTATCCCAGAAAAGGTAAGAGTCCCAATAACCAAAAGCCTTGACCGTATTTATCATAAAAAAGCCCATCAAAAGTATTAGAGCCAGCACCTTAAAAGTGCCGTTATGAAAAAGTTTTGGTATCTTTTTGTTCTTTCCCTTAAGTGACTGGATCGGGATGTCCAAAAAAGCGCCCCTTGGGCAGATATTGCCGCACCAGTAACGACCCCTGAATATCCCAAAGATCATGATAAAGACCAGCATCGGGTACATCAAGAGGCCTAGCTTTGGGTACCAGTACCCGCCTATTGAAAGTATCAGAACAAAAGGCCAGATGAACAATCTATACATAAAGTCTCCGTTACTGAATGTTACAACGGCAATGGACAAAAGGTCAAGGAGGGTTATAATCAAAACATGAAAACCAATAAATTTCTAACTTATTCTTATGACACAGTAATGATCGGGATAGGAGGCCTTTTAGCCGCTGTAGGCATAAACGGCTTTTTAATACCCTGCAAATTCTTTGACGGAGGCGTAACAGGACTTTCCATGTTAGGAGCATCCCTAAGCACAGTCCCCCTTTATGCTTTTATCCTTATAGTTAACATCCCTTTTCTGGCTGTAGGGTGGAAAAGGTTCGGTCACCAATTCATCATAAAGTGCCTTTTAAGCATCGTTTATTTTTCACTGTTGGTAAAGTTCATACACCTTCCGATGCTGGCTCACGACAAAATACTCTGTGCAGTGTTCGGCGGCATCCTGCTTGGTGCGGGAATAGGTTTTGCAGTTAACGGCGGCAGTGTGCTCGATGGCACAGAGATAGCGGCCATAATGCTCTGCAAAAAGTTCGGGGTCACCATAGGTTCTGTGATCCTTGCTTTCAACGTCGTAATATTCTCTTTTGTTGCTTTGGCACACGGGTACGAAATAGCCCTTTACTCAGTGCTTACCTACATCTTCGCCTCAAAGAGTGCCAATTTCCTCATCCATGGACTCGAAGATTTCATAGGCGTTTCTGTAGTCTCAAAGCACAGCGACAAGATAAGAAAGGCCCTGATAGACGAACTTGGCGTTGGTGCGACAGTTTATGACGGAAGAACGGGTCTTGAGAACATAAAGCAAGAAATACTCTTTTGCGTAATAACAAGGTACGACGTACAAAGGGTAAAGACCATGATAAGCGAAATAGATGAGAAGGCTTTTTTAATAATGCACCCGGTCGACAATGTTCAGGGCGGACTGGTTAAGACAAAATTAAGGAAAAAACGTTTCTAGTAAGGTCTTGAGTGATCTCTATATTCTATATTGCTAAGAGAAGCTAGCGGTTCCTGTATGTAGAACAGCATCCTTAATCCCTTGCAATAAGGACGTTCTATATTGTTCTTGTCACAAAAAGTGAAGAGGTCATCACATATATCATTAAAAGTTCCCTCGACGATATAGTGCTTAACTTTTTCTGCTCTCATCTTGTATATATCCGAATTACCAAGAGGCTGATCATACACGTCAACAAAGTCTATTTTAATGTCTTTTGCTATGGCCGTTACAAGAACCTCTTTGCCGTTCTCCAAGCAATAAAGGTCTATCTCTGCGTCGTTACCAGTAGCGACCCCGCTACATCCCGGAGCCCTGCAATAAGTCTTACCCTGAGCATAATTTGAAGCATTAGCAGCAACGGCGCACACCAACAGCGATAATAGGAATAATTTTTTCAAGACTGAATACCCCCTAGAAAACATCTAACCCCAAGAAAAGTATAGCAAGTCATCAAAGTTTATCAACATTTTTCATTATCTTTTTTATTTTATCTAGTTTTTCGGTCCTATCCTCTAGGCTGATCATGTCCCAGTTATCTTCTAGCTTGTTTATTGCTTTATATAGACGGTCATACATCTCGATCTTTTTACCGGAATTGGGCAGTTTCTCCTCTTTTGCCTTATCCTTTTTCTCTTGTATTTCTTTTTTCAGGTTTTCCATAATACCAGCGCCTATCTGGTCCAGCTTCATGTTAGGGGAAGAAAGTATTTTATTTATCCTGTCTATTTTATCTTTCTTTTCCTTATCGCTGAGCAAGCCCCACAGTTCTTCCATTTTATCAGTCAATAACAACAGCTTGTTATAATAATTGATCCTGCTCTTGGAGCCTTCATCATTAAAGATCTCTGCATTATGCTTCTTTATCTGTATTATGTTCTGAACTGCAACCAGTTCTTCCTTAAGAGGGTCTTTGTCTGGACTTTCAGCTACACTGCTTGCAAAATCAAAGGTCTGGTTAGACGGCTGGATCTCTTGCGGCGTGGTATATATGCCTTCTATGCTCTGTCCTTCCAGGTCCCACTGTACACCGCTAATCCAGTCTGTATTTTTTGGAATATCGACAGTGATTATAGGCCTTGCAGAAAGTTCAGTCGTATTAAGGCTAAGCTGGTACTGCCCGGGGGTTAATTTTTCAAGTGTGAAGAACCCTTCATCCTGATCAACCTCGCTCCTTGAGACTATCTTTGAGTCAGAAAGCCTCATCGCCTCTATCATAAGCCCGTCAGGTATATCCTGGCTGGTCATCACATATCCATCCATCCCTATCGTAGTAACTAGTTTCGGTGACCACTCTATGTAAGAAGTAGGCCTAAAATAAAGCACATCATAATCCTTGTCAGGTATGACGCTTGTATCAAGGCTTGCAAGGTCAATAGAGGCCTTGATCTTTTCTTCTGGCCTTATGCCAGAAACCTTGTAATACCCGTCCTTATCGGTCACTGCTTTTTTTCCGCCTATGCTTACAGAAGCAAACTCAATAGGCTCTTGTTTACCGTCGCCAAGATCTGGCGACATTATCTTTCCGCTTGCAGTACCTGTACCGAACTCCTCCCAAGTACTCGGCCCATGGCTGCCAGCTATAATGTCATCCCAGAATATTTGGAAGCCTACGTATTTATCGCTAGATAAAGCACCTATCTGCAGGTTCTTCGTTAGCCTGTATAAGACGCTCGTGCTAAAGTCCTTGCTCCAATTATCGTCAAAGAAGAACCTGGCGGAGACGCTCCAACTTCCGACATTCTCTCCACCTCTTGACGTAAGGCTTATCACGTTCTGTGAATTATTATTGCTCCACATCCTGTTCACTTCCATCCTGGTCTCTCTGCCCAGGCTTAGATTAAAACCGGTGTTTATATCCCTGTAAAAAGATCCCCCGCTCCAATAAGTTCTAAAACCAAAAAGGAGGTTAAGGGACCTCATTAGGTTGAACCTGGTCTCGTTAGTAAAAGACTTTATAGCCGAATACTGTTCATAGACGTTAGTCATACCCCATCTTCCAATAGCGAACCTGTGCCTGCCGGCCCAGTATTCTCCCTCCTGAACAGACAAAGAGTTCGTATTCATTGGGCTGTCCTGGTTGTAATACTTATGCTCAAATTGTATGTTGTGCGGGTATAAGAGATTGAGGTTGACCCTGAAAGCCCTGTCTATATTACCTTTTTCAACACTATTGAACATACCCTGGGCTAAAAAGCTCAACCAGTAGAAAGGAGCAAAGTTCATATCCGTCATAAGTGAAGGCTTGTCAGCCTCTGGGAACAGAAAAGGGCTCAAACCAAAAGACATGTTGTCCAAAACGCCATACCTTAATGAACCATAATAAAAGCCGCCATCTCCACTTCTAACATTTCCTGCATAGAGCCTTTTTTCCAAATGCCCCTGCTTTACCATTCCGCTATTCCTGGTTATATTTATGCTCTTTTCTTCTATTGACCCATCAACATAGTAAAGCTTTAGATTTATCTTACTTTCTTTGCTAACCACAACGTCTGGGAAGCTGTACTGACCGTTCGGCCCTACAGTAGTAGTAGCTGTGTATGATCCATCAACATAAAGGTCAACTTCTGTTCCTATGGGAGCACTTTCAAGTATGGTGATATTACCTTCCGCATATTCCATTTTATCGCTGTCAAACCTAAAACCATAATCAGAGCTTACACTAGGGACAAGAAGGCTCTGTTCCTGAAAGCTTGTTGTACCGAACTCCATGAGGTAGAAATGTTTTTTATCTTTTAGAGTGTATGTAACGTATGGATCATAGAAATTCCTTCTGGTCTTAAAAGGAAAATCCATTGCATTTCCACCAACTAATGTACCTTCATATACATCAGAGTTAATGTTGTATTCAAGGCTGGCCTTGTAATCACCCTTGGGCTCCTTTATAAAACCAGCCCTATACTTTAGCGCAGTATTAAAGTTATCAGTCGGTGTTATGGGTGCAACAGAGTCAAAGTATTCCTTCTGTCTTTTACTCTCTAGTTGGTCTTCCCTTAGCTTTTCAAGCTCCTTTTTTCTTTCGAACTTGAACTTGAACTTTGGTTCAAAGTGAACTTTATAACCTTCAAGGTTCCAGGTTACAGTCGCAGGCAGCCATTTTTCAAAGATGTCATAACGCACCCAAAGCTTGTCCTCTATAAAGACCACTCCCTGCTTATCAAAGTTCTTGCTGTCTGATTGAGAGCTTCCAAACTCACCGTTTTTGCCGTCTATCCAAAAAACCGTTCTATCAGGCTGGAGTATTCCTGAACAATAAAGTCTCTGCTTATCACACTGTACATCAGTAAAATCCAGGTAAGTATATAGTAGTTCCTGTACGTCGATATACGGTGTTTCGTTCTCGTCCACAAAGACCCTGTAAAAAGCGTTGCCCGTGTACTTGCCAAGGCTTAACTGTATGTAAGCCTCTTCAAAAGGAGGGTCCTGGGCAGATACAGTTACAGGGAGAGCCAGAACAAAACAGACCAATACGAATAAAAGAACTTTTTTTAGCCCCGCTGTCATCACCAAACCTTTTTGAACTTATCTAACTTAGCTTTTCTTTACTTTTTTTGCCTTAAGTTCTTCTCCAGCTTTCTCAACAGCTTCTAAGAACATGTTCTTTGAATCCTTGAAAGAGCAGGTAAAGGTATAGGCCTTCTGGGTCTTTGGATCAGTGCCGTTTATAAGCTTAAGTGTGTATTTGTCCTTTGTATTAAGAGCGCCTTTTGACTCAACTTCATAAGTCCTTGACGCCTCCCTAAATACTGACATGTCTGTAGTGAAAAGTTTCGTAACTTTTGTAGTATCATCGCTGACATTGTAGAACTCAGCGTTTCCTTCGTACCTGAATGCCGCTGTATTAATAAGTCCTACTACAGGTTTTTTATTCTCTGTAAAGCAGTATGCCTTTAATGCAGGCTGTCCGCTTCCTACAGTACCGTAGGCTGGTATAGTAACGTTAAAGAGGAAGTTTATCTTCATGGAAACAGTTTCTGCTTTCTCTTTTTGTTTTTTAGGCGTCAGATTCCTTTCTAGTGTCTTAAAAAGCACTCTTGCAACGTAATCGCCAGGCTCTGCCTTAAGCTCTTTTGTAGGGACTACTGATACCCTTATGGTCCTTCCTTTCTCTGGCTGTAATTTTACAACCTTAGGACTGACCTTCATGTAAGGACTAAGATCGTACTTTGCAAACCCGTCCTTGATAAGAGGAACGCTGACAAAGTTGTTCTCTGGCACAGCAAGGATCTCTATCTTTGCAGGCTCCTTGTATTTATTGACGAGAATAAAAGACTCAGTCCTGGTCCTGTCAAGCTTAGCCTCCATTTTTGTGGGAGCTATCATCATGTTGGCATTAAGCGCTCCTGCACCAAAGATCATCACCAGCAAACTAAAAAACATTCTTTTCATAAAACCTCCCCTATAAAAATTATTTAATATACACAACTTCAAAAGTTGGTGTACCGCTATAGGTAACTCCGCCGTAATTATCCCCTGATTCAATTGTAGCTGTTGCACCTATCCTGACCGTTATCGGTGACTTCCCAAAAGTACCACTAGAAGGATTGGTAACAAAATTACTAGCTGTAACAGCATAGCTTCCATAGATCATGTCCACGCTGGTCTGGACCACTCTTGTCTGAAAGAGAGAGCCCAGAGTACCGTTAATAGTGAATACCCCTGCTCTTTCATCTGCATAATTTATGATAACGGATTTAGGGTCGCCTGCCACAGTTGTAGGAAACGTCATATCTTGAACTTTAGTGGCTGTTTGGGCCATACAGTTGTGCCCCAAAATGACCAACGAAAATAAAAATAATGATAAATATTTTATAAACATATTAGTAGTTCACCGTTATGGTCCCCGTACCAATATAAGATCCCTTAGGATGAGTGATCTTGCTTGAACTTACCGTAGTTCTGCCTTTAAGATTTAGGGTCGTACTTCCTCCAGTGCCTATGGCCCATGGACTGGCAGGATCTATGACTATGCTAACGCTCATGCTGTGTCCTGCACCGTCGCTCATGGTAACAGAGGAAGTTGAAACATAAAAGGTCTTATTGGGTTCTCCTGAAACAACAAATATCGCGTTCTGTCCGGGTTGGCCGTCTATCCCAACACCAGTATATGTATAAATTGTTCCGCCAACACCTTCGACGATCTTTGGGAATACCATGTTTTGGGTCCTTGAAAGACTTATCCGTTTCTGTAAATATATGCTGGAAGTAAAGTTCACCTGAGTGGCTTCTAAAACCACAGGCATTGTCATGATACAAACAATGACAAGTAACATTCGCATGTAAAAATAATACTTAACTTATTTATTATGTCCAGAAGAATTAGATATTAAGGTAGTCTAGATTGACATTCATGTTATAGGTTGCTGCTGACCCAGAACTTTTCACGTTTGCACTAAGGATGATATCGCTAAGGGAAAACTTTTCAAGTTTCTCTATGTCCATGCTACTTCCGTCACTTGAGGTCGCAGTCTTAGAAAAGACCAATTTATACTTGTCTCCCTTAAGACCTTTTATCTCACATTCCGAGGTGCCTTCCCCAATGTTAGGGTCTGAGCATGAAATATCTATGAACTTAACCACACGTATCTTTCCAGAGAAGTTTGAAGTCACACTTTCTCCCGAGCCAAACAACTGGCCCAGAACAAAACTAACTATTGCCATCCACATAAAAACGCCGCTTATATTCATATCAAAACCTCTAAGCAAGGACCAAGATCAAGAGGTCCCGTAATGCACCTCGATCGTTAGGTCGCTGGTCTGATAATCACCAGCAGTATCTGAAACTTCAACCTGTCCCAATTTTGAAGCTATCTCGAAGTTGTTCCCAATGGTACTGATACAGCCTGGAATAGTGCATCCAAAAGAAGTTATCGGTATTATGCTAACTCCGTTAGTCATGTTTACAGGTGTTGTGGGTAGTACAGCTTTATAGGATTTACCTGTCTCACCAGTTACAGTACATGAAGCATTATGACCGTTGGCCCCTCCAGGCACGTAACTTGTATGATCGCTCCTTATAGCTGAATCCGCATAACCGATACCTGCTACTATATCTGGAAATTGTACATCGGTACACGTTATGCTTATCCCCGCCCAGATCTTAACAGAGGAATTAAGTGAATCAGAGGAGCTAGACTGGGAATATACATCCCCTGTAAAAGACAGAGTTAACAGAAAAATAATTACTAAAAACATCAGTTCCAACACCTCATTTTACCTCAAACAGCAAAGTTCTATATGTTATTGTAAGCAACACTGATAGTCAAAGCTGCTGTTTCATAGTCGCCAGCATTAGGCACAGCACCCGCTGATATGGCTTGAAGCTTTCCATTCACCTCAAAGTCATAGGGGCTGGTAGTTAATGTTCTAAGATCTCCGCCTGATGGATAGTCAATTGAGTCTATCTTTATGTCTGTCTCCACAAGAAAAGATATAGGCGTAGCAGGACGTGTAACCCTAAATTGTTTACCAACCTGGCCAGTTACAGTACAGGTCATGTTGTGACCAGACGCTCCACCGGGAACTGGCGAAGCATCAGTAGTCCTTAACCCTCCAGCAACGGCAACGTTAGCAACTATATCAGGAAAAGCCATGTCTGCCGTACAATTAAGTGTAATTGGTGCCCAAACCTTGATCTTACCGACAAAAGTATCTGAGGCTGAGCTCTGTGCCAAAGCATTTGCTGAAATAAAAAATAGAGCAGCTATTACGCAAAAAGAAACTTTCATTTTTTTAATCCTCACCAAAACATCACCAATTATAATACTCTACTGTTATCGTAATAGGGTCTGTCTCATAATCACCCGGCGTAGAAACTGCATTAGCTGCTATGCCGCCTAACTTAGCTTGAATTGAAGGTAAGTCAGAACCGCCTGCTGATAAAGTCCTATAACCAGTACTAGTCCCAAAACTGACTACATAAAGGTCAGAATCTCCATTAAAAGGGACATTGGCTGAAGGAGAAATACTAAGCCTGTATTTTCTGCTTGGTTCTCCATTTACAGTACAATCAAGGTTGTGTCCAAGCCCTCCCCCAGGTACTTGTGCCGCGCTGTCCGTTTTTATTGACCCATCGGCGTAAGCAACGTTGGCAACTATATCTGGAAAAGCAAAGTCAGCTATGCATGCTACAGAGATCGCACCCCACACCTTTATCTTTCCCACAAAAGTGTCTGAAGCTGAACTTTGCGCAAGGACACTACCTGATATAAAGACAGCCAATATTAAAAATAAAAAACTTCTCACGTACCACAACCTCCCACACAACAGCTGAGAAATTACCAGTTGTTGTATGCAACTGTTATAGTCTGGGATGCAGTTTCATAGTCACCAGCTGCACCGACCGAGCTTGCAAGTATCTCTTTCATTCTTGCAAACAACTCAAAAGTATCTGTGCCGCCACCGCCTATGGTCCTGTTATGGTTACCGCTGGCAAAGCCAAAGGCATCAATAACAAGATCTGTCTCAACTAGAAAAGCAAGGTTCCCGGCAGGAGGAGTTACTGAATATTTTTGGCCTGCCTTACCGCCTACTGTACAAGAAAGGTTGTGACCTAATGCTCCACCCGGTACCATGGCAGAACCGTTAGAAGCTACTGCTCCACCGGCATAAGCAACATTAGCGACTATATCAGGGAAAGCAAGATCTGCGCCACAGTCAAGGGTCATTGCATTCCAGACCTTTATCTTGCCCACAAAAGTGTCAGAGGCTGAACTCTGTGCAAAAACTCCAGTTGAAACAAAGAACATCAAAATCAGCGTTAGAAAAACTTTCATTTTTCATTCCCTCCAAACAAAAGCCAGGAGTGGGCCCACTTTTGTGGGCCCATAAACAAATAATTAAAATATCAGTTGTTGGTGTATGCTATGCTTATAGTCTGTGATGCTGTTACATAGTCTCCAGCTACTACGTCGTTTGCTAACAATTCACCCAATTTTCCCTCTACTGAGAAGTTTGTACCTATAGTAAATTGAGGGCCTCCAGCAGAAAGACCATTAATTTTTAGTTTTCCACCAGCATCATCAAATCCAATAGGAGTAGCTGGCAAAGTTACAGTATACTTTTTGGCTGCCTGACCGGTAACAACGCAATCGATATCGTTACCAAGAGCGCCGCCAGGTATCATTGCAGGACCTCCAGAAATAATAGTGTCAGCAGCATAAGCGACATTAGCTACTATGTCAGGAAATACCATGTCAGATGCAGCACAAGTAAGCGTGAGCGGTGCCCATACTTTGATCTTGCCAACAAAACTGTCAGTTGCTGAACTCTGCGCATAAACTCCCGTTGAAACAAATACCGCCAATACAATCGTTAAAAATACTTTCATTTCATACCTCCTACGTACTATTTTTTTAAAGCTCTCATCCTCAAAAAACTACAAAGCATTACCATACTCAATGTATACTGTAGCTGAACCTGTATAAGTACCAACTACCTGCGTTCCAAATACCTCTGCCATCGTTCCTCTAATGTAAAAAGTTGCAGCTCCACTTCCGTTCAACTGGTAGTCAGGGCCTGAAACAGCACTTGCAGAAAAAGAGATACTATTTCCAGGTCCTGTCATGGCTACAGTATCAATATCTGTTACCGTAAACCACTGAGAAGCCTGACCAGCAACGGAACATTGAGCGTCATTTCCCGGTGCCCCCCCATTAAACTGAGCACTCATATTAGACGTAACATCAACCCAAACAGGTCCTTTTACAAGGTCCGGGAATTTCATGTCCGTACAAGATACAGTTAAAGCAGCCCAGATAACCACAGAAGAAGAAAAACTGTCATTGGCAGAAGCTTGAGCATAAACTGAGTTGGAGTTAAAGAGAATAAAAGCTACGAGGATGAAAAGCAGCTTCTTCATCTTCCACTCCCCCTTAAAGAACCATCTCGAAGATCACCAAAGAACAGGATTTGTTTTTCCTCCCCCTTTGTTCTTCGTGTAATCATTTATAAACTCCTTTTCCTTTCAGCTTGCGCGATGACCTAATGGGCATTATACCCTCTGCTTACGAAAAAGTCAACGCTTTTATTCATTATTTATACCAAAGTTTTGACACCCGCCACCGTCGTAGGTTTCAGCGGGTCTTTAGGGCGTCAATAAGCTCACAAAAGAACTGTTTTATCGTGGATTCGGTCTGTAAATGGTGCCACGATGTGTTCATTATCTTCTCTCTCAAAAGGTCCAGCCTCTTTTCATAAGCTTTTTCATCGCCGCAGCAGCAGGACTTTTTACTTATCTTCTTGATCTTCTTGGTCTTTTTCGTAGTTTTTGTTTTTTTAGTTGCCACTTTGTTGTTCCCCCTGCCAAAATTCTAAGGGCGAAAGCATACTATTGTCAATTCTGTTTTTGAGCCAACATGGCCTTTGTGGTATACTGCACCCCAATGTTTCAAAACTAAATCCTGGAGGTATCGGACGATGAAAAGGATCCTTTCTATTTTAGTATTAGGTTTACTAAGCGTTTCAATAGGCGCATGGGCCGGCGATGAAATAGAGCGTTGTATTAAGAACAATAGTGCGGTGTGTTTGGAAGACCTTCTTAAGAAGAACCCAGCTTTGGTAAACCAAGAAATATCCGGTCTGGGCGTAAAACCTATCCTATATACGACAATGCGTGACAGAGGGATACTGACTGACATTCTCTTAGATTATGGTGCAGACCCGCTGGTACAGGGTGGAACAAAGAATACAACTCCTATCATGGAAGCTTCGGCTTTTGGCAGTGAATATATCGTCAGCGACTTAATAGAAGCCGCCAAGAAAAAATATTCCAAAGATCAAATTACAAAACACCTTAATTTAATAGACACTGATAAAGAGACAGCCCTTCTAGCGGCTGTTTCCATCGGCTCGATGGAGCTGGACTCAAGCTATGCAAGGATAGCAATAAACCTCTTGAACAACGGTGCTTCAAGCAACGTATATGATGATTATGGTATGTCCCCGATGGAGCATGTTGAATATTGGGTCAGCGTCGTAAAAACCCCTGACGCAAGCCTTTCAGAGTTAAGGCAGAAACTTGGAGCCAGCCTGACCTACAAAGCTACAAGCAAAGATATGTTAAAAGTATTAAAGACCGGAAATGACAATGCGTTAAGGGGCTTAATAAAGGAATACCCTGCACTAGTAAGTGAGAATATAAAGGGAGTAGCACCTCTTTTCTACGCCGTAAGAAGTGATCACAATTATATGGTTAAAGAACTGTTGTGGAGCGGTGCAAACCCTCTGGTCTCGAACAAGTACGACGTTACTGCCATCATAGAAGCTTCAACGAACGGTAACAACGATATACTAACCAGCCTTATAGACAAGGGACTCTACAGGTTAGGCAACAACAAAACAAAAATGGCAGAATATCTAAACAAGACTGATCAAGATGGATATACAGCTCTAACCTCTGCATTGTCCTCTGGCGCTTCAGATATAATAAGATCAAAATATGCAGATGTAGCCATGACACTCTTAAATAACGGCGCCGATCCAAGCATAAAGGACGACTCTGGCGCTAACGCTATAGATAACCTCGAGGACTGGATCTTGGCATATTCTAACCTATACAAAGGACTCGCAAAAAGGAACCCAGACAAAAGAGAAAAGAAATTATCTAAAAAAGGAATGGATAAGGATCTTGTTGAAAAGCTTGCTGGCCTAAGGACATATTTTAATAAAAACTACAGCAATCTATACAGTGAAACCATTGAAGCAAGAAAGGCCAGCGGCCAAGCGGTCGGCGACCTTATGATAATAAGGAGGTAAGCAAACCATGAGAAAAATTATTAACGTATTACTATTAGGGCTTTTAATGGCCCCCTTCACCGTCGAAGCAAAGTACAGCGACCTTGTAACTGCAATAAAAAAGAAAGACATGAAGCTTTTTAATGAAGCGATAAGCAAGAAAAATGTCAACGTTAACGAAACATACAAGGACGGTAAAACGCCTTTAATGCTTGCCGCTGAAAAGGACCAGTATCAGATGTTCAAGATACTGCTTGATAAGGGGGCAAACCCTTTGGCTAAAAGCACCTATCGTGACACAGCCCTGATCATAGCCTCTGAAAGCTCAAATCAAGAAATGGTAAGAATTCTGCTCGATAAGATATGCGGAAGCGCTGAGCTTCTTGATAAGATAGTCTCAGCAAGCAAGGAGCAGGTCAATATCTATAAGAACAAAACACTTAATACAGAGATCTCTAAGGAAGACCTAGCTTCAATACATAATGAGCTAAAAGCAGCCTCTTTCAATCCAAGCGAGGAAGAAAAAGCAACAATAGAAAAACTTAAGAACTATTTAAATATTCAGGATAGCATATATGAAACTGCCCTCATGGTAGCCATAGAATTTAAAAGAGAAGAGACAGCAAAACTGCTCCTTCATGCAGGTACTAACCCTTTTGCCAAGGACGACTATGGTGAGGATGCAGAAACTTATGCTAAAAAGAAGGCAAGCGCAGAACTTTTGTCACTTGTTCAATACAAAAAAGAACTGTTTAAAATGGGTTACTAATAGAGAATAAAGCTTGAACAGAACTACTAGGTTAATAACAGTAACGCTGGGGTTTTTAGCCCTGGCGTTACTTGTATCTTGGGCCTTTCACTACTTGAACCAGGCCAGTATACTCTATTCAAAAGGCTACAGGTTCTTTAAGCACAGGATGCACGCTCAGGCCCTGCCCTATTTTGAAAAAGCGGTCGATATAAGGCCAAAGTTCAAGGATGCCCTAGAGGCCCTTGCCATATCCTCTATATCTACAGGAAAGTTCGATACTGCAAAAAAAGCCTACACAGAGCTTTTGAACATGAACCCCACAAACAAGCTCGCTAAAAGGGGTCTTGCCGACGTAATGTACTGGACCGGGCAAAGGGCCGAGGCAATAGCCATATATGAAGATCTTTTGCATTCTAACTCTTTGGACATGCTTTCCATACACTCGCTCGCGAACGCTCTTTATTTCGAAAAAAGGTACAGCGAGGCTATCCCTTTATACAGGAAGTTCCTGATATCAGACCCTTCAAATCAGGAGGCACTAATATACCTTGCAGAGAGTTTGACCAACACAGGCGATATAGACGGTGCGGAGCAATTGTTCACAGACCTTGAAAAAAGGCAGGCATTTTACCTACCTGCACTAAAGGCCATAGCAAGGTATCATTTCCATAAAAAGAACTACGGCAAGGCAAAGGAATATTACCAGAGGATACTTGACAGTGACGGCAAAGACCTTGAGTCAATAAATGCCATAGTGAACATATTGAATGCTGAAGGAGAAAAAGAAAAAGCCCTTTTGGTATTAAGCAAGGCTGTCTTGGATCATCCCAAAGACCAATCAATCCAGTTAATGTTCGCAGACCTGCTCGCTCGATCAAAAAGATACCAACAGGCCATAGCAGAGTATAAGGACCTTTTATCAAAATGGCCGAACGACCCTGCAGTACAGCAAGGACTTATACGCGCACACATCGGGATCGCAGACCGCTACTCTTCTCAGGATAATATAAAAGAGGCTGAAGTATATTATAAGAAGGCAATGCAATACGAGGAGGCTTTGAACAAAAAATGAGGATCACCCTGCTCTTGATAATGTTGTCATGTTCGATGTTCAATTTGTACCCAAAAGAAAAGTCCGCCCAGTTCAAGTATGCAGAGACGCTTGCCTGGCAGGGAAAATACGACGAGGCAATAAAGATATTTGATGAAATAATAGCAAAAGATCCTAAAAACACCGATGCCATAGAAACCAAGGCTGACATCCTTTCCTGGAAGGGCGACAACAAGGGTGCAATAAAGACTTATGATGAGAGGCTGAATAAAGAGTATAGCTGGCAGGCAGGGCTAAAAAAAGCAAGGGTGCTTTGCTGGACGCAAGAGTACAACGACGCTATAAACACATATAAGCTTGCCTATGAACGTTCCGGAGAAAAAAAGGTAGAGCTAGAGATGCTCGCAAAAAAAGCGTGGTGGGACGGACATATATTAAAGAGCATAGACCTATATAAAGAACTTTTAGCTATAGACCCAAAAAACACCGAGGCCAGGACCGACCTTGCAGAGATATACGCCTCTAACGACATGCTAAACGATGCCAAGAAGGAATACAAGATACTGACCGCTGAGCATGAGTGGCACTTTAGGGCAAAACAGGGTCTGGAGAAAATAGAGAAAAGACAGCAAAGCAGGCTGTATTTTGAACTGCCTCAGCTTTTCTGGTACCGTGGCAAGAGTAACGATTACATGACTGATACAAATGCTGTCATGATGACCTTTAATGTGCCATCAATAATAAATGACTATTTACAGTTGGAATCAGGTTACAAGCTTGACATATTTAACTTTACCGCCAACAGTTCGATATTGAAGCACTACGCCCTCATGGGTGCAAGACTGCAGGTAGCCCCAAGGTTCCTGTTAGACGGCACTTACGGGCAGACCTTCAAGGCAAGCAACAAACTCCACTCAAAGATATTCAACGTTACCGCCTTAATAAAGCCGCTTGACCTTATAGACCTTACAGCGTCTATAAAAAGAGAGGACCTTTTTAACAGCAGGGCCGTCCTTTTTGACAAACTCCATGCAACAGATCTTGGCGTGGACGCAAAGGTGAACATAAACAGATACCTTGTTTCTTATCTTGGTTACCACTACCTAAACACCAACGACTCGAACAGCGCAAATAAGTTCAACATAGAACAGAGGGTATATGCGTACAGGGCACCTACGGAGCTAAGTATCGGCGTAGGGCTTAACTATCAGGATTGGAAAGTCCAGAGCACAAAATATTTTGCTCCGAGCAATTTCTGGTCTGTGCCAATAATCGCAAGATGGAGGCACTACCTAAACAGCGACGGATTATATTATGGTGCAAAGAACACTTACTACGGCTTTAGCTATAGGTTCCAGATAGACAAGGGCGTTAATTATTTTAACGGCGGGAGTGTTGAGTTCCACAAGGACTTGACCAGGCTCTCTGGCATACACTTTGAACTGTTCGGTACCAGCGCCAGGGACGTATATCAAGACCTTGGACTGCTTTTAAGTTTTACGGGGTATCTATAAGATGTTCAGACGTTTAAAATATCTTGGCTTCATGCTGAGTATGATAGCCATCATACTCTACTCGATAATAAGAGTACTCTTTACTCTCGCCTATTCTTCTAACTACTCGGGCCTTGAGCTGGTAATAGGCTACGCCCTGCTCTTCAGCGAGTTATTCATGCTAGTACACGCCTTGGGATATACAAGACACCTTATTGCCTCTGTAAGAATGAAAGAGACCGGTATTAAGGCAAGTGATGTACTAATGCCCTCAACGCCCAGCGTTGCGATCCTTGTCGCTGCAAGGCATGAGCCAAAAGAAGTGCTAGAGCAGACCTTTAGGAGTATCTCAAACATACGCTACCCTTCTAAGGCTGTATACTTTTTGGATGATTCCTCTGATGAAAAATATAAAAAAGAAGCAGAAGAGATAGCTCAAAAATACGAGCTAAGGCTTTTTAGGAGAAATGAAAGGCACGGAGCAAAGGCAGGGATAATCAATGACTGCCTAAAAGGATTAAAAGAAGATTACGTCTGTATCTTTGACGCTGATCAAAACCCAATGCCAAGTTTTTTGACCCCGCTTATACCGCTTCTTGAAGCGGATAAAAAACTCGCTTTCATACAAACGCCTCAGTTCTACTCCAACCTCACTGACTGCCCTGTGGCGCATGGCTCTGCATATCAGCAGGCCATATTCTACGAGTATATCTGTGAGTCAAAAAGCTCAAAGGATGCAATGTTCTGCTGCGGTACCAACGTCGTGTTCAGGCGTGAGGCACTAATGTCTGTCGGCGGTTTTGATGAATCATTGATAACAGAGGACATAGCGACTTCTATCAGGCTGCATATGAAGGGGTGGAGATCCCTATACTATAATCACGTTGGTGCTTTCGGCATGGGACCAGAGAACCTTTTGGAATATTTCAAACAGCAGGGACGCT